>CAIMZP010000063.1 GCA_903846025.1 uncultured beta proteobacterium
CATCTAATCATCCTAGCGTCTATTAAATAGTAGCAATATGGTGAAATCGTAACATTTACAGGGTTTTTAGCTCATTGGACACAGCATATTGATAGAATCTACCCATACTTATGCAAACCTATCTAGCCCATCCTACGAATCGAAACAGCACACCCAATAGCACCCATACCGCTGTAGATATCGTGCTCGATACAGCATACCAAGGAATTAGCGATCGCCAGTGGCAAAAACTATTTATTAAGGCGCGCGCCTCTGGGGTTGAGCAATTTATCGCAGACCTGTTTGCCGGTAAGCATATTAATAATAGCGAAGATCGCCCAGCTCTTCACTCAGCCCTTCGTAACCTTACCAAAACCCCTGTTTTTATTGACGGTAAAGATGTGATGCCAGCAGTTTCAGCAGTCTGGCAACGCATTGAAGCGCTTTGCAATAAATGGGTTGGGGTGACTGATGTCATTCATATTGGTATCGGCGGCTCCGACTTTGGTCCGCGCTTAGCCATTGAAGCCTTAGCCTATGTTCCTGGAATTGACAGTCGGGGCATGCGCATGCATTTTTTAGCTAACATTGATACCGCCGAGTTAGCTCGCATTCTGGCGCGCGCTCAGCCACACAGCACCCGAGTCATTATTGTTTCTAAGTCATTTACGACATTAGAAACCACGATGAATGCCACAGCGGTAGTTAATTGGCTCAAAGAACATAATTGCACTACGGGTCAAATTGCGCGCTCACTCTTTGCTGTTACGGCCAATATTCCAGCAGCTCAAGCATTTGGGGTTTTAGAAGATCATATTTTCCCTTTTTGGGACTGGGTTGGTGGACGTTACTCAGTATGGTCTGCGGTTGGCCTGCCCATTGCCTTGCAATATGGTTTTGATACTTTTAAAGACTTTCTAGCAGGTGCCGAGGCCATTGACCTGCACTTTAAAAATGCGCCTTTGGAAGAAAATCTTCCAGTAATTATGGCTTTATCTCTGCTCTTTCAGCAAGAGCAGCACAAGATTAAAGCCCATGCCGCCATACCATATGCAGATGCCTTAGATTGGTTTCCCAAGTGGTTACAACAATTGGATATGGAGAGCAATGGTAAGAGTATCGATCGCGATGGCAAACCAGTGAAACACTCTTCGCCTGTGGTATTTGGTAGCGCTGGTAGTAATGCCCAACACTCCTACTTTCAACTCCTTCATCAGGGCACTGAAATTATTCCAATTGATTTCATCGCTGTAAGAGAGCCTATGAGTGATCGCCCTGAAGCGATCGCGCACCATCGCATTTTGCTGTCAAACTGTTTAGCACAAGCCCAGGCATTAGCACACGGCAGAGATGCCACCAATCCAAATGATGTCTACCCCGGTAATAGGCCAAGCAATTTACTGCTACTACCTAAACTCAATGCTTTTTACTTAGGCGCTCTGCTCGCTCTGTATGAAAACCGTGCGGCCACCTTAGGTGCCTTGTGGAATATCAATAGCTTTGATCAGCCTGGTGTTGAATATGGCAAGATACTAGCGAAGCCGATTGAGAAAGCCTTAGCTAGTGATGCAACGAATATCCATGCCAGCGTAGAGATTGATGCCGTTACTGCTGCCCGAATTAATTTCTTGAATTCAAAGATCTAACTCACCTTAATTAGATCTCACCCGCCTCTCCCAGAAGGATCTGCAATGCAATTATCTCCATCAATTTTTAAAGCCTATGACATCCGCGGCATTATTGACGAGACCTTAGACCCCTCGATTGCTAAGCTCATTGGCAAGGCCTTTGGTACGGAGATGCGAGAATTAGGTGAAACTGATATCGTCATCGGTCGCGATGGTCGCCTATCGGGACCTAGCTTGATTGAAGCTCTGACCGAAGGCCTTCTCTCAACTGGAATCAATGTTATTGACTTAGGTATGGTTGCCACGCCAATGGTGTACTTTGCTGCTCATCACACCATCAATGGCAAGCAACCTCAATCCGGCATCATGATTACAGGGAGCCATAATCCACCAAATTACAATGGTTTCAAAATGGTCTTAGGTACAGCGGCCATTTACGGAGAGCAAATCCAGGCATTGCGTAAGCGCATTGAAGCTCAGAAATTTATCACTGGCCAAGGAACGCGCAGCACTTTCGATATCTTTCCAATGTATCTAGAGCGCATTATTAGCGATGTAAAACTGGCTCGTCCGATGAAGATTGCGATCGATTGTGGAAATGGTGTTGGTGGTGCTTTTGCAGGCCAATTGTTTAGAGCTCTTGGTTGCGAAGTGGAGGAACTCTTTTGTGAAGTCGATGGCACGTTCCCTAACCACCACCCTGACCCAGCACACATTGAGAACTTGCAAGATCTCATTCAGAAATTACAGACGACTGATAATGAATTAGGCCTCGCCTTTGATGGTGACGCAGACCGTTTAGGTGTAGTTACTAAAAATGGTCAAGTGATTTTCCCTGATCGACAGATGATGCTCTTTGCTAAAGATGTTCTTAGCCGAAACCCAGGAGGGCAAATTATTTATGATGTGAAATGCACTCGTAACTTAGGTAAATTTGTTAAAGAACATGGCGGTGAGCCCCTCATGTGGAAAACGGGTCACTCCCTTGTTAAAGCAAAACTCAAAGAAACTGGGGCGCCACTAGCCGGGGAGATGAGTGGTCATATTTTCTTTAAAGACCGCTGGTTTGGATTTGATGATGGCCTTTATACTGGCGCACGCTTACTGGAAATTCTCAGTAAAGAACAAGATCCCAATGAAACCTTAAATCATTTGCCTAATGCAATCTGTACCCCTGAGCTACAGGTCTCTTGTATTGAGGGCGAGGCATTTACTATTCTTGAGTCGATTAAAGTCAATGCAAGGTTCCCGACTTCCGAATCTATTAATACGATTGATGGTGTTCGGGTGGAATATGCGGATGGCTTTGGTTTAGCAAGGCCATCCAACACAACCCCGGTAGTGGTGATGCGCTTTGAGGCAGACAGCCAAGATGCCATTATTCGTATTCAGGCAGAATTTAAGGTGGCATTACTTGCTGCTAAACCAGATGCCATGTTGCCGTTTTAATGGCCCGTTTAGTTTAAATAGAAATAGTGTTATTAGATTAAGATTTCATATGAATTTAACTACTAGCCTGCCGATCTCCTTTGACTATCCGCAACAAAATGCTACTGGAACGACGTGTATAGCGCAGGCTTGGGCTAAAACCCCTTACCCCATGGCGGAAAAGGAAAAATCCGTCGTTATTAAGCGCATTAAGCAACTTTTGATTGAAAAAGATGCCACTTTAGTCGCCCACTACTATGTAGATGGTGATATTCAAGACTTGGCCATGGAAACAGGCGGATATGTTGCCGACTCTCTGGAAATGGCGCGTTTTGGTAAAAATCACTCTGCTCAGAATTTAATTGTTGCTGGTGTCCGCTTCATGGGCGAGACCGCCAAGATTCTGAGCCCCGAGAAACGGGTCTTCATGCCAGATTTGGATGCTACCTGCTCTCTTGATTTAGGTTGTGATGCTGCTGACTTTGCAAGCTTTCGTGCTGCCTACCCTGATCGTGTTGTTGTGGTCTATGCCAATACGAGTGCTGCAGTTAAAGCGCAAGCTGATTGGATGGTAACTAGCTCATGTGCCCTAGCGATAGTTCATCAATTAAAACTGGAAGGTAAAAAGATTTTGTGGGCACCTGATCGCCACTTGGGCCGTTATATCCAAGAACAAACTGGGGCGGATATGTTGCTCTGGAATGGCGCCTGCATTGTTCATGATGAATTTAAAGCGGTTGAGTTACAACTCCTCAAAGCAGAGCATCCCCATGCCATGGTTTTGGTTCACCCAGAATCGCCACAAGCAGTGGTTGATTTAGCTGATGTTGTAGGATCCACATCAGCAATGATTAAGGCTGTTGTTGAGGGCTCAGCTACTGAATTTATAGTGGCAACAGATAACGGCATATTACATCGTATGCGCCAGTTAGCCCCTCATAAGATATTGATTGAAGCACCCACCGCAGGCAATAGTGCCACCTGTAAAAGTTGCGCACATTGCCCCTGGATGGCAATGAATGGTCTGCAAGGAATTTTAGGCTGCCTCGAAAATTCATCTGGGGAAATTTTAGTTCCAGAGCCTACGCGTCTAAAAGCTCTGTCTTGCATTGAGCGCATGCTCGATTTCACGAAAAACCATCCTGATCTTTTAGCCAAAGCACAGCACGGCTTTGTAAAGAACATTGGCGCAGCTTAATACTTCGATCTCCCTATTCATTTTTTGACTGATTCTTTTGCATGTTTGATTACAACGAAACCTTGGAGCAAGCCCGTCAACGCAATATTTCTGATGCACTCATGGAAGATATCGGTACTAGTGACTGGACTGCCATGCTTGTACCGAACAAGCCTGTGCATGCTCAGTTGCTGGTGCGCCAAGAGGCGGTACTCTGCGGCGTTGATTGGTTCGAAGGCACCCTCAAAAAACTTGATTCCACCGCAAAAGTTACTTGGCACTATGTGGAGGGCGCTCTCATGAAGCCAGACACAAAGGTATGTGATATCGAGTCGTATTCTCGGGCCTTGCTCTCGGCTGAGCGCCCCTGTATTAACTTCTTACAAACACTGTCATGGACAGCGAGTACTACCAGGCTATATGTCGATGCGATTGCTAATTTCAGTCCCAATCCCAAAGGATGCGCTGTACTCGATACTCGCAAGACAATCCCTGGGCTGCGCCAAGCACAGAAGTATGCTGTGCGAGTGGGTGGTGGCCAAAACCAGCGCTTAGCATTGTGGGACGGAATTCTCATTAAAGAAAATCATATTGCTGCAACTGGGGGTGTGGCAGCGGCTATCAAAGCAGCGCAAGCCTTGCATTCTGGCGTCAGCATACAAATAGAAGTAGAAAACTTTGCCGAGCTGGAGGAAGCTCTTACTGCTGGCGCAAAGAGTGTCTTGATTGATAATTTCACTACCGATCAAATGAAAGAGGCGGTGGCCTTAACGAACGGCCGTGCGCTATTGGAAGCATCTGGTGGAATCAACTTAGATCAAATGCGCGCAATTGCCGCTACTGGGGTTGACCGTATTTCTCTTGGTAAATTAACTAAAGATATTCAGGCGGTGGATTTTTCAATGAGAATCTCCGCCTAATGTTAATGTCATCCTAGGTAATTGAGCACGCTGAATCGTTCAATATAGACGCAATTCGCTTAGAAATGTCTATAACTTTGAATTACGGCTGGCCTGAAAATTTAAGCCTTTGAGCCATCAGAAGCTTCTTCGGACTGAGGAGTCAAGATCGTAGGATAAGAAACTGCCCAAGTACCCGGGTAGTCTCGACTGTAGTGCAACCCTCTACTTTCTCTACGCATTAAAGCTGAACGTACGATCAATTCTGCACACTCGAGTAAGTTACGAAGTTCAATCAGATCTCGCGTGACTTTAAAGTTAGCGTAATACTCCTGGACTTCATATCTTAGTAACTTGATA
>CAIMZP010000064.1 GCA_903846025.1 uncultured beta proteobacterium
AATGTAGGCACGACCGTTAGATTAAAGATTCCTTTGACTTTGGCGATAATGCCAGCTTTATTAGTTGACTCAGAGGAGCAGATTTTTGCGATACCTCAAAATCGAATTTTAGAGCTAGTGCGGCTTACTAAAGCAACCAATGAAAATCCATTTGAAGACTTTTATGGCACCCCTGTTTACCGTCTTCGTGAAAACTTAATCCCAGTTTTATATTTAAATAATGAATTAAATCTGGAAAAATTAAGTGCTGGTGAGGGGGGCTCAATTAACATAGTGGTTGTACAGTCCGATGAGGTTAAATTCGGAGTTATTGTTGATGCCATTCTTAATATTCAGGATGTAGTAGTTAAGCCACTGGGCCCCCTACTAAATACTCTTCCTAAATATGCGGGGGCAACCATCCTTGGTTCTGGCCGTGTATCGCTGATTCTCGATGTAGATGGAATTGCTACTGATTCTGGTTTAGTGAGACGCATTCAAGTAAACCCCATTCACTCAATCGCGGCCCCCGCCCAGACTTTAGAAGAAGAGGTATCTATGCTTCTTTTTGAGCTTAATGGTTTAGCGCGGATTGCCTTGCCTTTGGAGCGCATAGAACATATTTTGATGCTAGGTTCCACTCAGTTTCAGGAAAATGGGGATAAAGAGGTAGTTTTTTATAAAGATAGCTTCATGCATGTAGTGAGGCTTAACGACTATGTTAGTGGTTGCGATTCACTGACCCACACAGATCATGCCGTCTCCCCCGTGCTAAGTTGCAAACTGCACCATAAGACCTACGCATTGGTTGTAAAGCAGGTGCATGACATCATTCAAGTTCCCAAGAAAATGCACGAACTTTCATCCCCTCAACGAGGTATTCAAGGCTGCGTTGTTTATAAAAATGATGTAATTAACGTTCTAGATTTAGAAGAGGTTGTAGCTATGCATAATACTCACGACTCCTCTACCGTATACCCCCGTGTGATTGATATTCAGGGAGTATTGGGTTGATGAATGCAAGTTACCTCACATTTTTTATAGGAAAAAATCAATTCTGCATTCCTACTGAAAGGGTTGTAGAAATGAATCGTAATACGGATTACACGACCGTTCCAGGAGCCCCTGCAGAAATTAAAGGAATTTTAAATTTACGGGGGAAGTTAATTGTTGCTTTTGATATGGGTATTCTTTTAGGAGTTCAGGGCGATCGGAAACTAAGTGAAGCGGTGAGCATTATTGTTGATGTAGATTCATCACAGATTTCTCTGTTGGTAGATGGGGTTGGGGATATTCTTTCGCTCAGTGCTAGTACATTTGAGAAGCCGCCGAATAACTTTCCTATGCACATTCGGAATGCGGTAATAGGGGCACATAAACTAGCTGATTCCCTACTTGTCGTTATTGATCCGAATTTATTTATTAAACATCTCATGGGGGGCGCAGGAAACTCTATATCTGCAGACCCTATGCTAATAGCTACTTAAAGCATGTCAGACAATCCTTCTGTAATAAAAAAGATTCAAATCTTGATTGTTGATGATTCAGCTATCGTACGAAGACTTATCTCTACTGTGCTTTTAAATCAGAGCGACATTGAGGTAGTGGGTAGCGTTGGAAATGGTTTATTAGGTGTTGATTTTGTACGAAAAACCCCGCCAGACCTGGTATTACTGGACGTTGAAATGCCTGTAATGGACGGTATTGAGGCCCTGAAAACAATTCGTAAATTTAATGCCCAGATACCCATCATCATCTTCAGCTCTTTAAC
>CAIMZP010000065.1 GCA_903846025.1 uncultured beta proteobacterium
CACCCACAACCTTCTGGAGACATCAAGGTCGTTGCTGTAGCAACTGCAGATGATTTAAGGGAAACCATTCGTCGCAAAAGTAAGCTTAAGGGCCGTCAGGCTGACGATATCTCCATTAATGAGGTGCGCCAACTCATTGGTCATGCACCACACCGCCGTGACTTGTTGATCGAAAATTTGCATCTACTTAATGATGAGTATCGCGCTCTGCATGACCGCCATTTAGTTGCCTTGGCAAAAGAGATGAATTTGCCGATGGCTGAGGTGTATGAGGTGGCTACTTTCTATCACCATTTTGAAGTGGTGCGCGGCACTGATGCTGTTGCTGATATTACCGTGCGGGTATGTGATGGAGTTGCCTGTGAGTTAGCCGGTGCAAAAAGTTTACTAGCAAAACTCCCAGTTATTTTGGGTAACTCAAATATAAAAGTGATTGCTGCGCCTTGCGTAGGTCGTTGTGAACAAGCCCCTGTTGCGGTAGTGCACCAGTATCCCGTGTTATTTGCAACGCTAGATAAAGTGGAGGCTGCCGTAAAAAATGGCATGACTACGCAGCCACCAGCAAAAGACGATGCCCATTTTCAGCCGGCTGATTTGACGCAAATGAGCATTTCCCCTCAAGGTGAAAATCAAGCAGTTTCACCCGACTATGTAGGCTATGACGCTTATTTAGCTCAGGGCGGTTATGCCTTGGCCAAAGAAATTCATTCCGGTAAACATAGTGTCGAAAGCATCATCAAGGCGATGGAAAACTCTGGTTTGCGCGGATTAGGTGGTGCGGGTTTCCCTGCGGGGCGCAAGTGGCGCATTGTGAAAGATCAAATCGCACCCAAATTGATGGCGGTAAATATTGATGAAGGCGAGCCCGGTACATTTAAAGATCGCACGTATTTAGAGCGTGATCCGCACCGTTTTTTAGAGGGTCTGTTGGTTGCTGCTAGTGTCGTTGGAATTGATGCTTGTTATATTTACTTGCGTGACGAATACCACGGTTGCCGTGAGTTACTTGAAGCGGAATTGACTAAATTAAAGGAAAATCCGCCATTCGCGTTACCTTTGATTGAATTACGTCGTGGCGCTGGTGCTTACATCTGCGGAGAAGAGTCTGCGATGATCGAAAGTATTGAAGGTAAACGAGGTGAGCCTCGTATGCGTCCGCCATATATCGCGCAGGTGGGCTTATTTGGCCGCCCTACACTGGAACACAACTTTGAAACGCTCTATTGGGTACGCGATATTGTTCAGCGTGGCCCAGAGTGGTTTAGTTCATTTGGCCGCCATGATCGCAAAGGCTTAAGAAGCTTTAGCGTAAGCGGACGAGTGAACCAGCCTGGCGTCAAACTGGCTCCAGCTGGCATCACCATTCAAGAGCTCATTGATGAGTATTGCGGTGGTATGCAAGCAGGGCATCAGTTCTACGGTTATTTACCGGGTGGTGCATCTGGCGGCATTTTGCCTGCCGCTATGAATGACATTCCGCTTGATTTTGATACTTTGCAACCCTATGGTTGTTTTATTGGCTCTGCCGCTGTTGTTGTATTTAGCGATCAGGATAAAGCGCGTGATGTGGCTTTGAATATTATGCGATTTTTTGAACATGAGAGCTGCGGTCAGTGCACTCCATGTCGTGTTGGTACGGGTAAGGCTGCTTCGTTAATGCAAGCTCAGTCCTGGGATCATGAAACCCTGGAGGATCTGGCAACGGTCATGGTCGACGCCTCCATCTGTGGTTTAGGTCAAGCCGCGCCAAATCCCATTCGCTGCATCCACAAATATTTCCCCCAAGAAGTTGCCTAAAAAACCAGTGAGCTAAGAGCCTGGGAAAGACAAGATAAATATGAACGCACCAACCAACCCTAAAGAACTAGAGCTGCAAACGGTCGAATTCAAACTTGACGGTCAAACCATCGTTTCTTACGAAGGCGAAACCATTCTCAAAGCCGCTAAGCGACACGGTATCGATATTCCCCATCTGTGCTTTAAAGAGGGTTATCGTCCGGATGGTAATTGCCGCGCTTGTGTAGTTGAGATTAATGGTGAGCGCACTTTGGCACCTAGCTGTTGTCGTATTGCTACTGCTGGAATGGAAGTGAAAGCTAATAGTGAGCGGGCCTTAAAAAGTCAAAAACTCGTATTGGAGATGTTGTTGTCTGATATGCCAGACGAGGGATTTAAGTGGGTAGGAGACAGTAAGGAAGAAGAGCAAAAAAATCAACATGGCGAACTTAGCACTTGGGCAGCACGCTTAAATGTGACTGTTCGACCAGAGCTCAAAGCAATTCGTCGCGCGCGGGTAAGTAGCGATATTTCTCATCCAGCGATGGCGGTAAATTTAGATGCCTGCATTCAATGTAATCGTTGTGTACGGGCTTGCCGCGAAGAGCAGGTGAACGATGTGATTGGCTATGCAATGCGTGGCTCTCATAGCGAGATCGTATTTGATCTTAATGATCCCATGGGTGACAGTACTTGCGTAGCCTGTGGAGAATGCGTGCAAGCTTGTCCAACTGGCGCATTAATGCCTAAGGGTTTGATTGGCTCGCAAATCGTGGATCGAAAAGTCGATTCAGTATGTCCATTTTGCGGGGTAGGCTGTCAAATTACCTATAACGTGAAAGATGAAAAGATTGTGAGCGTAGAGGGTCGTGATGGCCCAGCTAATCACAATCGCCTATGCGTTAAAGGTCGTTTTGGTATGGATTACATTCATAATCCACAGCGCCTTACCAAGCCACTGATTCGTAAAGCAGGTGTTCCAAAAGATGAGAACGCCATACAAAATCCACAAGACTGGACGAGCATTTTCCGCGAAGCAAGCTGGGAAGAGGCTTTAGAGGTTGCTGGCGGTGGACTCAAAAATCTTAAAGATCAGTACGGCAATAAGGTACTAGCTGGATTTGGATCTGCCAAAGGCAGTAACGAAGAGGCTTATCTTTTCCAAAAGCTGGTGCGCACAGGTTTTGGTAGCAATAACGTGGACCATTGCACGCGTCTTTGCCACGCATCCTCTGTAGCTGCGCTTTTAGAGGGTGTGGGGTCTGGTGCGGTGAGTAATCAGGTCAATGATGTGGAGCATTCAAGCTTAATCATGCTGATTGGCTCAAACCCAACTGCCAACCATCCAGTAGCCGCGACTTGGTTTAAGAATGCCGCTAAACGTGGTGCAAAGATTGTGTTGTGCGATCCGCGTAAAACAGAAATTAGTAAACATGCCTGGCGCACTATGCAGTTCAAGCCAGATACTGATGTGGCCATGCTCAATGCCATGATTTACACCATCATCGAAGAAGGCCTAGTCGATAAAGATTTCATTGAAAATCGCGCCAATAACTTTGACGCACTCAAAGAAAATATCAAGGGTTATAGCCCTGAAGCAATGTCACCCCTTTGCGGCATACCTGCTGAGACCTTGCGTGAAGTTGCTCGTGAATTTGCCACCACTAAGGCGGCGATGATTTTGTGGGGTATGGGCATTAGTCAGCATATCCACGGTACCGACAATGCGCGTTGTCTGATTGCATTGGTAAGTATTACCGGTCAAATTGGTAAGCCAGGCTCAGGTCTGCACCCATTGCGTGGCCAGAATAACGTGCAGGGTGCCAGTGATGCGGGATTGATACCCATGATGTTCCCTAACTATCAACGAGTAGATAATCCAGAAGCTCATGCTTGGTTTGAGAAATTCTGGGATACACCATTAGATAAAAAGCCAGGCTATACCGTGGTGGAGATCATGCATAAGATCACGGCACCCGACAGTGATCCAGATAAGATTCGTGGAATGTATATCGAAGGCGAGAACCCTGCGATGAGTGACCCTGATCTCAATCATGCCCGTCATGCCCTGGTGTCTTTAGAACATTTAGTCGTTCAGGATATCTTCATGACCGAAACTGCGTTGCTAGCTGATGTGGTGTTGCCAGCGAGCGCATGGCCCGAGAAGGTTGGCACTGCAAGTAATACTGACCGGATGGTGCAGATGGGCAAGAAGGCCATTAACCCTCCTGGTGATGCAAAACCTGACTTGTGGATCATCCAAGAGATTGCTAAAAAAATGGGTGTTAACTGGAGTTACCAGGGACCTGATGCTGGAGTAGCTGAAGTTTATGAGGAAATGCGCCAAGCAATGCATGGCGCCATAAACGGCATTACCTGGGAACGGTTGGAGAAGGAGTCTAGCGTGACCTATCCTTGCCTCTCGCTTGAAGATCCTGGTCGACCCATTGTTTTCGATGACCACTTTGATACTGCAGACGGCAAAGTCAGACTGGTACCTGCTGACATTATTCCTGCGGATGAGCGTCCAGATGCGCAATATCCATTTGTACTGATCACCGGTCGCCAGTTAGAGCATTGGCATACTGGCAGTATGACAAGGCGTGCAACGGTATTGGATGCTATTGAGCCAATGGCAACCGTCTCTATGAATGGGGAGGATATGACCCAGCTAGGTGTTTCTGCTGGCGATGTGATTACCGTTCAATCAAGGCGTGGTGAAGTGGGTATTCATGTACGCAGAGATGATGGCACTCCACGGGGCGTGATCTTTATTCCATTTGCTTACTATGAGGCAGCGGCTAACCTCATTACCAATGCAGCCTTAGATCCTTTTGGTAAGATTCCAGAGTTTAAATACTGCGCTGTTAAGTTGGCTAAAGGTGGTCAAGTTGCCCCAATCATGGGTTACGGCACGAATGATCCAAAGAGGCAAAAAGTCGGTTCTGTAGATTAATTTTTTCCTTTTACAGACCCTTTTGTTGTTGGCTACTTTTGTTGATTTAATTGGAGACCATCGCTGTCCTTGACACTTTTCATCGGGTCATTAATAGGTAAGGGAGGCGCAATATCTCATTGCCCTTTAGAATGATCCATCTATGGCAAGTTCAAAACCCACAACATCCCCAGCTGATAACAAACCAGAGTTGCCAGTCCTTATTATTGGGGCGGGCCTAGCAGGTTTAACAGTGGCGCTTCATATGGCCCAAACTCAACCAGTCATTGTGATGGCGAAACGTGGTTTGGGTGAGGCTGCGACAGCTTGGGCACAAGGTGGGATTGTTGGAGTGGTCGATAAAGAGCATGACAGTATTGATGCTCACGTGAGCGATACCTTAAATGCTGGCGCTGGCCTCGTAGTGGAATCTACCGCTCGTTATATCGCTGAGGAGAGTGCCGACGCCATTCGCTGGCTGGTTGACCAAGGCGTGCCATTCACTACAGATGCGTCAGGGCCGATGGGTTTACACCTGACTCGTGAGGGTGGGCATAGCCAGCGCCGTATTGCACACGCTGCTGACGCTACAGGCAAAGCTATTCATGAAGTGCTGCTCGATAAAGCGCGCGCTCACAAAAATATTCAATTACTCGAGCACTGGATTGCTTTAGATCTCATTACCAATCGCCATTTAGATCCCAAAACTAAGCGCGCTAAGTCCAATCGTTGCTATGGTGTCTATGCGCTCGATATTAAAAATAACCGCGTTGAAACGATTGAGGCTAAAGCGGTTGTTTTGGCAACTGGTGGTGTAGGTAAGGTTTATCGCTACACCAGCAATCCCGATACCGCTACAGGCGATGGCATTGCTATGGCCTGGCGCGCAGGATGTCGCATAGGCAATATGGAATTCATTCAATTCCATCCAACCTGCTTGTATCACCCAAGCGATCGCACCTTCCTCATTACAGAAGCGATTCGTGGTGAGGGTGGTTTACTCAAGTTGCCAGATGGCACACGCTTTATGCCAGAGCATGATGAGCGCAATGAACTTGCGCCACGCGATATTGTTGCTCGGGCAATCGATTTTGAAATGAAGAAACACGGTTTAGATTATGTCCATCTGGACGCCACACATTTAGGTGAAGCCTTCATTAAAGAACATTTCCCAATGATTTATGCGCGTTGCATGACTCTTGGTCTAGACATTACTAAAGAACCTATTCCAGTGGTGCCAGCTGCGCATTACACCTGCGGTGGGGTTGTAACGGATCTCAAGGGTCGCACTGACTTGGCGGGCCTATATGCAGTTGGTGAGGCCACTTATACTGGCTTGCATGGGGCGAACCGCCTCGCTAGCAATTCTTTATTAGAGTGCATTGTGATTGGTAAGGCCGCCGCCGCTGATATAGCTGAACTCAAAACGCCTGCAATGCCGCCTCTTCCGCTATGGGATGAGAGTCAGGTCGAAAATGCGGATGAACAAGTTGTGATTGCCCATAACTGGGATGAACTTCGCTCTTTAATGTGGAACTATGTCGGTATTGTAAGAACCAATCGAAGGCTAGAGCGAGCATTACACCGAATTAAGCTGCTCAGATACGAAGTACAAGAGTACTACGCGAACTTTAAAGTGACACGTGACTTGATTGAATTGCGTAATCTATTGGAGTGCGCAGAGCTGATTGTTAGATCAGCTCTGATGCGCAGAGAAAGTAGAGGGTTACACTACAGTCGAGATTACCCTGGAACTTGGGCAGTGTCTTACCCCACTATTTTGACTCCTCAGTCCGAGGGAAGTGAGAGCAGCTCAAAAACCTAATCCTCGCCAGTGGCCTAACCTATTAATGATAACCTTACTCCATCAAAGCGGAGAATCAGATGGGTAGCTTAAAAGAAGACATAAGTGAGCACATCTCAGCGGTTTATCAGACTGTTGCGGATGAATTAAAAAGCGGGATTGATCTTTTAAAAGAGGTATGGCCTTTGATTGCCTTGCTTCTCATTGGTCTAGCTTTGCTTCTTTGGTTTGCTAAGCCCGCACCCCCAAAAAAAGTCATGGTTGCTACAGGCGAGGGCTCCTATAGGGTCATAGCCGAAAAATATAAGACATTCTTTCAGAAAAAAGGAATTGAGCTGGAACTTATCTCCACTAAGGGCTCACAAGATAATCTGCAGCGTTTATTGAATCGACAAGATCCCATTCAAGTTGGATTCGTCCAAAGTGGCATGATCGACCCTAATCATATTGATGGTATTCAAACATTAGGCAGTATTGATTATGAGCCAATATGGCTTTTTTATCGTGATCATGTGTTTGATGATGGGGCTCATATTGAAACTCGTGAGCTTGCTCGAGTGAGAGTTAGTATTGATCCCACCACTCAAGCCTTGAGCATTTTTAAACTTAACAACTTGCCAGTTGCCAGTCCACATCTAATTCCCATGTCAAATTCGGAAGGTTTAAAGGAGCTTGAGGAGGGTAAGGTGGATGCTATGTTGTTAATTGATGGACTCGAGTCAAATATTGTTCAGAAGTTAATTGCAAACCCGAATATCCATTTAGCCTCGTTTCGTCGCGCAGATGCGTACACAAGATTAATGCCGTATTTCGAGCAATTAACTGTACCTATGGGCGGCTTTAATTTGGCTAAGAATATTCCAGAACATCCGATTCATCTAATTTCTACTACAACCAACTTAATTATTGATGATCGTTTACATCCAGCTATTCAGCTTTTGTTTCTTGAGGCGGCGAGAGAAATTAATGGAGGGAGAAGTTATTTTTCGAAGATCAATCAGTTTCCCGCATATTTGGATTCAGAGGTTCCTTTAAGTAAAGAGGCAAAATACTTTTATGAAAAAGGACCCCCTGATTTGATGAAATATTTACCTTTTTGGCTGGCTGAATTTATCGAGAGGATGTTCTTATTGGTAGTCCCTTTTGTCGCGCTTGCGTACCCAATTATTAAATCTATCCCAAATTATCGAATCAATCTAGCGCGTAAAAAAATAAATTCAATTTATAAGGCATTGGATCAATTTGAGCAGGACATGATTAAAAATTATGATCGAAAAAATCGAGTTCTGTATTTGCTTGCTTTAGATAAGATAGAGAGCGAGGTTCTGGAAAGTAAAGCAGCCAAGCTGGCAACAGCCGATTGCTACACGCTTCGTAACAATATTGAGTTTATACGAAATACCCTTGAGAGGCAGGATCTCACTCATCCCTAATCAAGGAGCTTAATGCAGGATGCGCATTGAAAAGTCAACGGCATTAATGTCTTTGGTAAGCTTTCCAAGAGAGATGCGATCAACCCCAGTGGCAGCAATTTCTCGCATTTGATCTAAGTTAATTCCACCAGAGGCCTCTAGGAGTGCGCGACCTTTAGTAAAGGCAACCGCTTGCTTCATTTGATCGGTGGTGAAATTGTCGATCAAAATACTTTTTGCACCAGCCGCTAAAGCTTCTTCAAGTTCAGTCAAGTTTTCAACTTCGACCTGAATATCCACGCCAGAATTTAATGCTTGTGCTGCTTTAAATGCTGCTGCTACGCCGCCTGCTGCTGCGATGTGATTCTCTTTAATTAAGATGCCGTGCCATAAAGCAAGGCGTTGATTCTGGCCACCGCCCACACGTACTGCATACTTCTGCGCTTGGCGTAACCCTGGAATAGTCTTGCGTGTATCCAGTACTACGCAACCTTTAGGGTTTGGACTAACGCCTTTAATCGCATCGACATGTCGGCGGGTAATGCTTGCCGTCCAAGACAATGTTTGTAAGAAGTTAATGCAAGGACGCTCAGCTGAAAGTAGCGCCTGAGAGTCAGCCTCGATATCGCATACCTTGGTATCGAGCTTCATCAGATCGCCTTCCATGTAATGCCAGGTAATTTTTGCTAATGGGTCAAGCCTCTTGAGTGCACCTTCGAACCAGTCAACCCCACAGAGAACCGCCGCTTGGCGAACAAGTAACTGAGCAC
>CAIMZP010000066.1 GCA_903846025.1 uncultured beta proteobacterium
ACCTAGGTCATCAATGCGCCAGCGTGGGGCGTCTGAACAAGCTTGGGGGTTGAGATATTCATCTACGAAGCGCATGACTACTTGGATGTGACCTTGAGGCTGCATATTGCCGCCCATCACCCCAAAAGCCATTGTCGGCTGATCACCTTTAGTCAGAAAAGCGGGAAGGATCGTGTGGAAAGGGCGTTTGCCTGGAGCCACTTGATTCGGGTGGCCATCGACCAAACTAAAGCTCATTCCTCGATTATGAAAAGCAATGCCACCGGGAGCAACTACCCCGGAACCAAAGCCTTTGAAGTTGGACTGAATATACGAAATCATCATGCCTGATTCATCCGCGGCGCATAGATAGACAGTGCCACCAGAGTGTGGATCTCCAGCCCTATAGGTACCTGCTTTCTGATGATCAATCAAGGCTGCGCGACTGGCTAAATAATTTCTATCTAGTAAAGCGCTCGTAGCGACCTTCATGGTGCTGCACTCGGAGATATGTGCATAAGCATCAGCAAACGCCATGCGCATCGCTTCTATTTGCAAATGAATGCGCTGCGCAGAGTTGGCAGGATATTGTTTGACATTGGCCGCTTGCAAAATACCCAGCGCCATTTGAGCTGCAATTCCTGAGCCATTGGGAGGGATTTCATGAAGGGTGTAATCGCCGTAGTCAAATGCCAGAGGATCAACCCATTCTGCTTTGTGATTGGCAAAGTCCGTCATCGTAAGGCAACCACCAGTCTCTGCGGCAAAGCCGACCATGCTCTTAGCAAGCTCACCGCTATAGAACGATGCCCCTTCAGAATCTGCAATGGCACGTAAAGTTTTTGCCTGCTCAGGATAGCGCCAGATTTGACCAGCAACAGGGGCTTTACCATCCGCTAAGAATGATTGGGTAAACCCAGGCTGTAGTTTAAGTATGGGAATTGCTTCGCGCCATTGACGCGCAATCACCGGGGAAACAGGGAAGCCCTTTTCTGCATAATGGATTGCGCGTTTAAAGAGTTGGGTAAATGGAAGTTTGCCAAATTTGCGAGAAAGCTCAATCCAGCCAGAGACCATGCCTGGCACGGTAACGGTATTCCAGCCAATGAGTGGCATTAGCGTTTGACCAGCAAAATATTCTGGTGTCCAAGCCCCGGGTGCGCGACCAGAAGCATTTAGGCCATGTAACTTTTTACCATCCCAAATCAAGGCAAAGCCATCACCACCCAAGCCGTTCATGGTGGGTTCCACCACGGTGAGTGTAATTGCGGTAGCCAAAGCCGCATCCACGGCATTACCACCTGCTTGAAGAGCCTCTATGCCAGCTTGTGTAGCCAAGGGCTGCGAGCTAGCAACAGCATTTCTAGCGAGTACTGGAGCACGGCCGCCGCCAAAGGGAGGGGAAATTAACATATTGGATTCTTTTTCCGTGAGTTGTTCTGAAGCATTTCGAATTGTTGTATTTATTAGTCGATACTAATATTTGCTGATTTAACTACCTTTTCCCACTTGCTGTGTTCTTCAATTGTCATCTTGGCAAGTTCTTCGGAATTGGCAAATTGCGTATGAATACCTTGGTTGGCCATACGATTTTTGAAGTTTGGATTGCTCAGGATTTTACGAAGCTCCCCTTCTATTTTTGTGGTGATGGCTGGGGGCGTCCCTTTTGGGGCATAGATTGCGTAATAGTTTTCAACGTTAAATTGCTTCATGCCATCTTGGCCCAGCGTGGGTATATTAGGTATCAATGGTGAGCGCTCAGAAGCGGCAATTGCAATCGGGCGCAACTTACCGCTTTGAATATGGGGAATGGATGCTGTCACACTATCAAACATCATTAAGGTATTGCCAGCAATTAAATCTGGCAAAGCAAAGCTACTGCCTTTGTAGGGGATGTGTGTACCGCTTGCACCAATCCGCTGCATAAACAAGGCGGACTCGAGATGGGACAGACTGCCATTTCCTTGTGAGGCGTAATTGAAATTACCATTTTTAGATTTAATAAAAGCAATCAGTTCGGGGAGGTTTTTAGCGGGTACGCCAGGATTAACGACAATTAAATGCGGGACTGTACCGATCAGAGCCACGGGTACAAAGTTGGTTCTCAAATCGGCAGTAGGGTTTTTAAAAAGGGCTTGTGAAATAGCCTGATTAGTCAAGCCACTAATGTGAATGGTGTATCCATCTGGTGCAGCTTTAGCCGCAGCAGAAAGACCAATCATTCCCCCTGCGCCAGGCTTATTCTCCACGACGACTGATTGACCTAAGGCCTCACCAAGAGTTGCGGCAATGCTGCGAGCAAAGGTATCGGTCGACCCACCTGCAGGAAATGACACGATAGCTAGGATAGGTTTCTTGGGCCAATCAAGGTCGGTAGCCGCAACTGCAAATGAGAGGCATCCCAAGACCATGTAAATGCTCAAGAGTAGCTTGCTAATTTTTTGAATCATTTTCATGTGGGTAGATTTACTTGTTAAATAAGTGATATAAAAAAGGAATGGCAACCGCACTAATCACGCCGTTCATACCCATTGCTAGGCTGGCATAAGTGCCAGCTTCTGGGTGAATACTAAAAGCGCGTGATGTACCAATACCGTGTGCACCAATACCAATAGCATAACCTCGTTGCCACCACTCTTTCATCCCTAGTGCATTAAAAATGAAGGGGGCTAAGATGGCGCCTAATATTCCGGTGGTTACGGCAAAGATTGCGGTGAGGGTAGGCGACACACCAATGCGCTCAGCAATACCCATTGCGATTGGAGCGGTGACCGATTTAGGGTACATCGCCCCTGTAATACTTGCGTTTGCCCCTAATAATTTGGCAATATTGACTGCGCTAAATATGGAGGCTAGTCCACCAGCCATTAAAGACGCTAGCAAGGGGAGTGCACGACCTTTTAGACTACTTAAACCCCGGTAAATTGGAATTGCTAAAGAGACTGTTGCAGATCCAAGGAGGAAGTGAATAAACTGCGCGCCTTCAAAGTAGGTCGAATAGGGCATATCTACATACTGAATCATGCTCGCTACTAAAATAATGGCAATCGCCACGGGGTTGGCTAAAGGATTTTGCTTGGAGGATTTATAAACCCATAGACCTATTTGATAGGCGGCCAAAGTAATAAAGAGTGCAAACAGGGGACTCCCAGAGAGGTAGACCCAGATCTCCACAATTGAATGCTGTTCATTCATGGTTAAGCCCCTTGGACGCTTTGGGACTTAAAAAACGTACCACGACAGCACTAGTGGCAATGGTCAAGATCACACTCACCACTAAGGCGCTAATGATAGCCAGAGCATTTGCTTTTAATTGCGGCAAAAACAATACCACTCCCACTGCAGCAGGTACAAAAAGCAAGCCAAAGTATTGGCTAAAGCTATCGGCCACTAAGGCCAGCTCTGTATTAATGCCTTTCCGTAGGACCAGCCACGCAATTAGTAGCACTAGACCAATGACTGGGCCCGGTAGGGTGGGTAGGGCAAACTTGGATAGGATCTCTCCCAAGCTTTGAAATAGCAAAATTTGAACAAGTCCTGAAATCATCAAGTCATCTTACAGGGGCTAATTTATGTTGCAATGCAACATAATGAATTTTGGTTAAGATAATCGCAAGAAAGCAAAAGCTTTAATTTTCGAATTAAAGCTTTATTAAAAAACCTTCAGGAGATCGTGCATGACCGAATTAAATATCAATGGTAAAAAATATAAGGTTGATGTTGATCCAGATACTCCCTTGTTGTGGGTAATCCGTGAGCAGGTCGGCTTAACGGGCACCAAATATGGTTGTGGCGTCGGCCAGTGTGGCGCCTGTACCGTGTTATTTGAAGGACAGGCAGTACGTAGTTGCGCGCTTCCTGTCAGTGCGGCAGAAGGTAAAAAGATCGAAACGATTGAAAGCTTAGAAAAGAATGGCCAGCTCTCTAAGGTACAAAAAGCCTGGGTTGACAATCAGGTTCCTCAGTGTGGTTACTGTCAGTCCGGCATGGTGATGGCGACTACCGCTTTACTGCGAAACAACCCAAAGCCAACGGATGCTCAGATTGATGAGGCAGTAACTAATATTTGCCGTTGTGGCACCTTCCAACAAGTGCGTGATGCGATTCATGCTGTGAGCAAGGCATAAAGGATCGATATGACTACAACTACTACAAACACATCCCGCCGCCACTTTATTGTGGGCTCCACCGCTATTGCTACGGGTCTAGCGATTGGTTTCGATTTTTCTTTTATGTCTGCAGCTAATGCTGCAGTAGGCTCAGGCACTACGTCTTCGCTACCCTTAGCCACTCCTGAGATCGGCGTCTGGGTGGTGGTAAAGCCCAATGACGATGTTGTTGTTCGGATCGTGCGCTCTGAGATGGGTCAAGGTACGATCACAGGCCTTGCTCAAATGGTTGCGGAGGAACTCCAGTGCGACTGGAAAAAAGTCTCTTATGAGTATCCTTCTCCAGGGGAAAGCTTAAAACGCAAGCAAGCTTGGGGTAGTTATTCCACGGGCGGCAGTCGCGGTATTCGCACATCGGAGCAGTATGTTCGTAAAGGGGGTGCAGCGGCGCGCATGATGCTCATTGAAGCAGCCGCTACTCAATGGGGTGTGCCCGCTTCGGAATGCGTTGCCCTCAACAGCGTAATCACACATACACCATCTGGTCGCAAGACTACTTTTGGTAAGGTTTCGGTAGCTGCCTCTCAGTTGGAGGTTCCAAAAGAAATTACCCTTAAAGATCCTAAGGATTGGACGTTGATTGGGAAGCCAGTCAATCGAATTGATGGTGTGGCTGATAAGGTAACTGGTAAGCAGATTTATGCCATTGATTTAAAAATGCCTGGCATGTTGGTTGCTAATATTCGAGAGTGTCCTGTGTTTGGTGGCAAGCTTAAAAGCTACGACGCTACTAAAGCATTGTCCATGAAGGGCGTTAAGAAAGTGGTTCAGGTTGGAGACTCCGCTGTGGCGGTTGTGGCAGAAACTTTCTGGCAAGCTAAAACAGCGATGGATCAAGTAAGCCTTGTTTGGGATGAGGGCACTAATGCCAATGTATCTAGCGCCTCTATTAAGAAGATGTTGGAAGCAGGTTTAAGTGCGGATGATGCATTTGTCCATAACGCTAATGGTGATGTAAAAGCGGCTATGTCTAGCGCATCAAAAACCATTGAAGCAACCTATTCTTATCCATTCTTAAACCATGCTACGTTAGAGCCTCAAACAGCAACTGCCAAATGGACTGCCGATTCTTGTGAGGCTTGGGTTCCTACTCAGGATGGTGAAGCTTCATTGGCTGCAGTCATTGCTGCATCAGGATTGCCTGCCGAACAGTGCAATGTTTATAAGGTGAACTTAGGCGGTGGATTTGGTCGTCGTGGCGCTTTCCAAGACTACACAACCCAAGCGGTCAATATTGCCAAGCAAATGCCAGGCACCCCCATTAAGTTGATTTGGACGCGTGAAGAAGATATGACGCAAGGGCGTTATCACCCAGTGATGATGTGCAAAATGAGTGCCGCATTAGATGAGCATAAGAATGTCACTGCCTTAAATATTCGCCTATCGGGTCAATCTATTCTGGCATCAGTTCGTCCGGCGGTTGTAGCAGCAAATAAAGGTAAGGATCCATTGGTATTCCAAGGATATGAACCTCTGGGTGAGCATGCGTTTGGTTATAGCTTTGATAACTTAAACATTGATCATGCGATGCGTAACACGCACGTTCCTCCAGGTTTCTGGCGTGGTGTAAATGCAAACCAAAATGCCATATTTATTGAAACCTTTATGGATGAATTGGCTGAGGCGGCAGGAATTGATGCAGTGGAGTTTCGCCGTAAACATATGAAAAACTACCCCCGTAATTTAGCGGTTCTCAATGCTGCTGCAGAAGGTATCGGCTGGACAAAGCCAGCGCCAGCTGGCGTGTATCGCGGTATTGCGCAAATGAAGGCCTTCGGTAGTTATGTAGCCGCTGCCTGTGAGCTCTCGGTAACCAATGGGACTGATGTAAAGATTCATCGCATTGTGGCGGCTACTGATCCTAGTTACGTTGTCAATCCAGCACAAATCAAACGTCAGGTAGCTGGTTCTTTTGTGTATGGTCTATCTGCTCTTTTTGAGGAAGAGATCACGATTGAGAAGGGTGCTGTAGTGCAAAAGAATTTCGATACCTTCAACTCAATTCGTCTCTATCAGATGCCTAAGGTAGAGGCTATCCTCATTGAAGGTGGAGGTAGTGAATGGGGCGGGGTTGGTGAACCAACGATTTGTGTGGCTGCGCCAGCAGTGCTCAATGCCATCTATCGCGCCACAGGAAAACGTTTGCGCACAGTGCCTCTGAAAAATAGTGGCATTAAGCTTGTTTAAGTGTTGAAACTACGGCAATGAGGATGAGGCATGCACTAGCGGCTGTAATGCTAGTCATCCTCAGTCTTGGCGTGGCTAATGCGCAAATGGAAGCAGGCGACTTTATTGAGAAACCCCTTTCGCGCTCTCCCGGCGATCCTTTGCGTGGTCGCGCCATTGTGGTCAGCAGACAAACCGGCCTATGCCTGTTATGTCACAGCGGGCCATTCCCGGAGGAGCGCTTTCAAGGAAATTTAGCCCCAGATTTGAGTCTTAGTTCAGCCCGCTTAAATGCCCCTCAACTGCGAGCGCGAATAGTGGATGCTAGCCACTTTAACTCCAATACCATTATGCCTTCGTATTACCGCACTGAAGGCCTTAATCGGGTTGCTCCTAAATTTGCAGGACAGCCAATTTTAAGTGCTCAAGAGATTGAAGATGTTGTAGCCTTTTTAGTGAGTTTAAATAACAACAATACCCAATGAAGATCAATACGCTCTCTCCTCAAATACATAGTCGCCGAGATTGGTTAAGACAAGTCCAGAAAATAGGTTTGGTGACATTGAGTTTTTGCCTAAACCCTATAAGTGCTTTTGCTAAAAAAGCCGACGCTGCACTTGCGATTGAAAAATTGACAGGATCGAACAGCATTCAAGAGGGGCGAGTAAGTTTGATTATTCCTCCCCTTGTAGAGAATGGTAACTTAGTGGTGCTGAAGGTCAGCGTTGAAAGTCCGATGACTGAGGCCGATTACGTCAAAGCGATTCATGTGATAGCCGAAGGTAATCCACTGCCGAATATTTTTAGCGCCTATCTCACGCCACGTTCAGGTAAGGCTATTGTCACAACGAGAGTGAGGCTTGGAGACTCACAACGAGTTTGGGCTATTGCGCAAATGAGTGACGGTAGTTTTTGGAAAGGCTACGCTGATACGCTAGTGACCTTATCCGCTTGTACGGAGATGGTGTGAGTAAAACCTCACGTACCGTAATTACAATGCCCGCACAAGCCAAGCAGGGTTCTATCATTGAGATTCGTGCGATCGCACAGCATGATATGGAGTCTGGCTTTCGTTATAGCGAAGCGGGGAAGGTGATTCCTCGGGATATCATTCGTACCTTTTCGTGTACTTATAACAATGTTCCAGTATTTAGTGCGGATTTCTACCCTGGAATTGGAGCCAATCCCTTGCTGATTTTTACAACGATTGCTACCGAGACAGCGACCTTAGAGTTTAAGTGGGTCGGCGATGACGGTTATGAGGCAATAAATCAAGCGCATATTACGGTTACGTGAAACTCCTCACCTTTTCTTTATGGTTAGTAAGTATTAGTGCTGGGTTTTTTACCAACGCCCTTGCCAATGAGGCTGCATTAGATTCTCGCCAGTCAAGTTATACCCTGATGACTGCTGAAAATAAAGCGATGCAAGACGATGCGAGTCTAAACCCTGCTTTATTTTGGGTCATGGATGGTCAAGGCCTTTGGCAAGAAAAATCAGGTCAAAAGGCGATCGCTTGCGCCTCTTGCCATGGAGATGCGGGGACAAAAATGCGCGGTGTGGCAACCCAGTTTCCTAAGATCATTAAAGGCAAGCTTCAAACCTTAGAGTCTCAAATCAATCAATGCCGAGTAGAAAAGCAGCAGGCCCCAGAGTTGGCCTATGAAAGTAAAACGCTCTTGGCATTAACGGTTTTTGTGGCAAGCCAATCTAAAGGAATGCCGATTGCTATTGAGGAAACGCAGCAGAATCAAAAAGATCTACAGCAAGGCCGCCAATTTTTTAATGAAAGAATGGGTCAACTTAATCTTTCTTGTGCACAATGCCATCAAGATCGCGCAGGACTCAAACTTGGTGGCAGCATGATTCCGCAAGGACATCCTACCGCCTATCCGATATACCGTATTGAATGGCAAAGTTTAGGCTCTCTACAACGGCGCTTGCGAAACTGTATGAGTGGCGTAAGGGCCCAGCAATTTGAATATGGCTCACCAGAAATGGCTCAGCTAGAGCTTTTTCTCATGTGGCGCGCTCGAGGCATGACACTAGAAACTCCCGGGGTCAGGCCTTAATCGGAGAAGACAACAGAAGTGGCACGGTTAATCAAAACCCGGTCATGCAAGTAATATCGCAGGGCGCGAGATAGGACGGTACGTTCTAGGTCGCGACCCTTGCGCACTAAATCATCAGGTGCATCACCATGAGTGACGCGGGTCACATCTTGCTCAATGATGGGGCCTTCATCCAAATCACTAGTTACAAAGTGAGCGGTAGCGCCAATTAATTTAATGCCACGTGCATGGGCTTGGTGATAAGGTTTGGCACCTTTGAAGCTGGGCAAAAATGAGTGATGGACATTAATGCAGCGACCGGATAGCTGAGTAGACAAATTATCAGACAGAATCTGCATATAGCGCGCCAAAATTACCATATCCACTTTATTTTCAGCAACGATTTCTAA
This sequence comes from uncultured beta proteobacterium, assembly GCA_903846025.1. GTDB lineage: Bacteria > Pseudomonadota > Gammaproteobacteria > Burkholderiales > Burkholderiaceae > Polynucleobacter. The sequence continues at coordinate 8,776 of CAIMZP010000066.1, forward strand.
TAGCTTGGCCTCTTGGGCTGGTTTAGTTTCTGGGGTAACTGGTAGGTGATAAAACGGAATATCCGCAAAATCAATGCTGGAGTACACTTCGCGAGGATGATTGGAAACAATCCCGCAGATAATCATCGGCAACTCACCAATACGCCAGCGATAGAGTAGATCAACCAAGCAATGATCTAGTTTGGAAGCCATAATCAGGATGCGTTTCAAATCTTTAACAGCCCGCAGATCCCAGGTCAGTTCAAAACGTTCCGCAATTTCGACAAAACCTTCTTTTAGAGCCCCGACACTGGCGGCACAACTAAAGCTCACACGCATAAAGAAGCGTTTGGAGGCTTTATCGTCAAACTGTTGCGCCTCCTCAATATCACCGCCTAATTCAAAAATATAGGTAGAAACAGTAGCAACAATACCTGGACGATTGGGGCAGGTGAGCGTGAGGTAGTAATTTTCTAGAGGCATGTCTCAAATCTATATAAATGCTAATGGAGCCTAATTTTAAGCTCTTAAGCTAAATGTGGCATCTTGAGTCGCTGACTATGGTTTGAGAGGGGTGGAAGTAATGTCGGCTGGACCCAAATATGGCTCACTGTGATCGATCATTCCGGGTACGGGAATCTCTTCGCAGATTGGCTTGGGGCCTAAGGCATTGAGAAAATTACATTCTTTTTTAGTGGCAGCAGAGGCAATATGTTCTAAAGGAGATTTACCAGTAGCTGCCGAAGAGGCTAGGCTCGTGGCGGTCATCGGATTTGCTACAGCAACGGATGCGGCACTAGTACCGAGAGAGCTCACAGCGGCTGTGCCACTACTTCCTAAGGCCAATAGAGGCGCTGCGCACCCAGTTAATAAAGTTCCACAGAGAAGTGGGGACAGAATAAAAAATAGAAAAACAAAATAATAAAAACGAACAGCGGATCCGGACCAAGCGCTAAGACCCAGCCCTGATAACAGGTAATTAAATTTACTTACGTTGACAGACAACGTTAAATACCCCTGCAGCCCAAGACTCATTGACTACTGGTTCAAATGGGCTATCTGGCGTTTTATTGTCTGAAACCAGCTTGCCTGTGCCCTTGGGGCCTGAAAATTCCTTATATTCAATTGGGCGATAGCTTACTGCGGGGCAGTTGTACTCGTTGATACCAACAATAGAACTCACTTTTTTCTTATTGGTCTGATTCTCGCCGGGTTTCTTCAAATCGAGCATCGACAAAATTTGCGCCTTTTCACCCATATCATTAATGGTATCTAGGTCAACATACACCACCATCAACGGATTTGAGCCAAGCTCTTTCCAAGCGGCAAAGCTATTTGCCATTGGCAAAATAGTGAGGGCGGTAATCAGGGTGAGGGTACTTAATTTTTTCATGGCTCGTGCTTTAGGTTAAAAGAGATATGTGTAATTCTAAACGGACTCGGGGTCAATTTAAGGGATCTTTTACTGGGTACTAAGTTCCAGTTGCCGCTGGGTTTTTTCAGGTTTCATTTGAAGTGGTAAATATTCACTTTTTGCCCATAAGGGACTCATGTTCCGATAAAGCTTGCTTTGTACCCAGCCAGACTGACCAGCCTGATAAATAAATACAGAGTGCTCCAGATTTGATAAGTCATAAATTGTTCTCAAACTCGGGGCCTGCTTGGTTTCATAGGGATTGTTCGTTTTAAGAAGCTCAAGACGTCCCACGTTAATTGTGAAGCTATCACCAGGAAAGGGTTGGGTAATATTAAATAGACTACCTAAAACCGGCACCTTGCTTAAGGGGCGATGTTCTGACACAGCAATATGAGCCTCTCCCCAAATCCAGTTTTTAGGGTCTTTGCCAAATTGTGCGCTCAGTTGTTCTAAGCCTTGATCAAAAGCATCGTTAGAGGCCTCTTGACAAGACTCCACCTTTTGCGTCTTGGGGTCATCGCACCAGGGACTATTGGGGTTTTTCAATTGCTCAATTAAAGGCGCGCGGAAATTTCGGTCACCATATTTTTCTGTGAATGCATACCCCAGGCGAGCAAATAACTTGCGAGTGAGCATATCAGCCCAAGCGTTAAAAATAAGAGCAGCAGTGCTGTCAGCTTTCATATCGCCGTCAAAATTTTTACTCAGTTCAATAGCCTGTGCCCCAAGCGGGTGTTTGGATTGACTGTTTTTAAACAAAGCCAATAAGGGAGTGGCTCCTAAAGAAAGCGTATCAGCCTGCATGGTCTTCATAAAGACAAGGTCATGGCTAGACTGAGACTGAATTAAATCCACAATACGGTCGTAGCGGGTGGGCAGATCCCAATCTCCAGTTAGGGGGTTTGGATCATTCGCAGCAATGATCCTCTGATTTGCAGTAGCAATCCATCCTTGCTCTGGGTTGTTGGTGCTGGGTAATTGATCAAAAGGAACGTAACCGTTCCAGTCATTTTGTTTTTCCCAGCCTGGTGCAGGGGCGACACCATATAAACCTTGGTGCAAGGTGCGCTTTGGGGCCATGCCGGCTGCTTGGTAAGAAATATTGCCGTCAACATCGGCCATGACAACATTTTGCATGGGGGCATAATTTTTTCTTAATGCTTGCTTAAAGGCGTCCAAATCTTTGGATTGGTTCATCTCTAATAAGCCAGCAATAGATTGATTTGCTGTGTCTAAGGCAGTCCAACGTAATGACAAGGCAAAATGCTTTGTATCTATGGCACGGCTCGCGCGATCATAGGAGTCCGATATCACTGGACCGTGACGGGTTTCTTTGACAAGAAAACGCAGAGGTGGCTCGCCTTTAATATCGATGATTTCTTGACGCACTTTAAAAGCAAGCGGACCATCAGGGCCGCGATAGAGACTAGGGTTTTTAGGATCCAATTGTTCTATATAAAGATCTTGGACATCAGGATTGGTATTGGTATAGGACCAGGCAAACTGATCGGTTCGACCCAGCACAATTGCCGGAATCCCCGGTAAAGTTGCGCCAATGACATTAAGTCCAGGCGCATCCAAGTGAGCAAAGTACCAGATGGCTGGAGCAGAAAGACCAAGGTGAGGATCATTCGCTAGCAAGGGTTTTCCTGAAGCGGTGAGCTTGCCACTTAAAGCCCAGTTATTTGAGCCAATACCATCTTTACCGCCAGAAAGCTCATTGAGGGTTAACTGCGTGGTGGGCATTTTTTTGGATTTAGGGTCTATTGCGCTGGTCTTGGGGTTAAATACATTGATATCTCGGTATTGCTTGGCAAAATCCACATTACTAACGGGATCAGTTCCAGGGTATGGTGGCAAAACCTCCCATACTTGTTTTGTGCTCAAAAATTGAGATAACTCTAGGCGATCTAATTCTTTATGCATGTTCCCACCGAGATCGAGGGCCATCATCAGCATCCATGCAACACTATCAGCCGGGGACCAGTGGCCTGGTTTGGAGCCAGTTAAAAAGTATTCAACTGGAAGAGCCCAGCCCAATTGGCTATTGCCAGCATTCACGCCATCAGCATAGGCCTGTAACAATCGCTTAGTGGCAATGGGGTAGCGATCAAACTGCTGTTCAGCAGCATGTTTGATACCCAGAGTGCGAATAAAACGATCAATATCTAAGGTGTCTTTTCCGAGAATTTCTGAAAGACGACCGCTAGCCAGTCGGCGATTAATTTCCATTTGCCAGGAGCGTTCGCTAGCATGCAGGTAGCCTAGGGCGAACAGCGCATCAGCCGAATTTTTAGCATGAATGTGTGGAATATCACTTTCATCAAATGTGATAACTACCGAATCTCCCAGACTTTTAATTACACGCTTGCCAGAAACCATGGTTTGTGATGAAAACAGGTAAACCAAGGCCGTAATAGCAATAATTACCAATAAGATTGAGGCGACCCAAACAATAACCCTCAGAGCTTTGTATCGTCTAGGAACGGTAGTGGAAAATTTCATGAGAATAGTTTAGCGGTTTTGACTAAGGTTTTGCCAGCGTTTTGAGCCACTCAGGTCTTGCATGCTAAAATTCTGTCTGTCTTGATTTATATAGCGTGGCATCAGTGCTAGCGCAACCCTAAGTGGCTAGGTCAGTAGACGCAGCAGATTCAAAGGATTTGAGTCTGCTAATTCAGATTAGCGAGTGTGGCGGAATCGGTATACGCAACAGACTTAAAATCTGTCGCCCGTAAGGGATTGAGGGTTCAAGTCCCTCCACTCGCACCACGGAAATAACAAATAGTTTGGAGTTTTTTCAATCAAGCATGCGTTTATTGCTTGATGGGTAGTGGACTCGTCTATTAGTCAGGCTCAGTCACAAACCCAAGTTTAGTTAAGCCAGCGCGTCGTGAGGCAGCTAAAACTTGTGCCACATATTCATATTTCACCGACTTATCAGCGCGCAAATTAATTTCAGGCTGAGGATCTTTCTGAGCTGCTTTTTCTGCATAGCCATCAAACGTTTTTAAATCAATTGCGGAGCTGTTCCAAAAGATTTGACCCTTTGCATCAATAGAGAGTTGAACCGATTCTGGTTTTACTTCATTGCGTACGCTATTAGCTTTGGGTAACTCTACTTTAACCGCCTGTTGAATGACGGGCAGTGTAATCATAAAAATAATCAGCAGCACCAACATAACGTCTACCATTGGCGTCATGTTGATTTCCGCCATGATGCTATCTTCGCTTTGATCGTCCTGTAGATGAAAAGACATGCTTATTCCTCGGACTTCACGCGGGCACCAGTGACAAAATAGGCGAGTAAATCATTGCCAAAGCGATTGAGATCGGCCACCAGTAATTTGTTAGCGCGATTGATTGCATTAAAGCCCAGCACTGCAGGGATCGCAACAGCTAAGCCAAGCGCGGTCATGATTAGCGCCTCACCAATCGGACCGGCCACTTGATCAATCTGGGCGCTGCCAGAGCTACTAATGGCGATCAGGGCGTGATAAATACCCCATACGGTTCCAAACAAACCAATAAAGGGGGCGGTAGCACCAGTAGAGCCAAGAAAAGTAAGTCCCTTTTGTAATTGCGCGGCAAGGCCATCAATCCTATTTTTTAGGCTACGAGCCATCCATTCTGAGTAATTCAGAGTTTGTAAGAGTTCGCGATGGTTGGTAGATTGGCTTTGGTGATGTGCGGAAGCGTCCAAAGCAGATTTAGCCATATGATAGTAGGGGTTGGCGACATGATTGGTAAAGGAGTAGAGACCCTGATCAAATGAAGTAGCGCGCCAAAATTTATCGAGCTCAGGCTTGAATTTTCGTAAATTCCGCAAGTCCCAAAAGCGACTAAGTAACACTACCCAAGTCACGATAGAGCATGTCAACAGTGCTAATGCCACAAAGCGAGTAATTGTGTCGCCTTCAATCCAAAGATTGGCTAAGCCAAATGGTGTATTCATAATAGTTAATTCTTTACTTTAAATTAAATTTAATTAAGAGGTTGGTAGAAATCCGATTGGGTACACCATTGACTAAAAACGGTTTAAAACGATAACGACGCCCAATTTCGCTTGCTGCCCGATCTAAACGCGGGAATGAACTAGAGCGCAATAAGGCTACATCTTCAACATTGCCTGTTTCATCAATAATTAACCTCACAACCACCTCACCTTGCTCCCCTGATCGCTTAGAAAACGAGGGATAGTAGGCATCGGCATCGGGCTGATATACGACGACCAGTTTACCAATATCGGTTTGAATTGGCGTCCCGCTTGCTCCTGAGTTAGTGGAGGGTGCTACGGTTGCATTAGGGGTCTGCGAATCACTCTTTGACTGCTGTGATTTGGGCGTGGGGGCTTGTTGCTGGTTCTGCGGAGGTGTTGGCGCTTGGGTGGACTTTTCATCAACGACCTTTTTCTTTTGTTCTTGTTTTGGTTTTGGCGGGGTTGGTGCTGGAGGGGGAGGTGCCGCTTGGGGTTGTTTAGCGGCCTCTGGACTCACCAAATTAGCCATCACACGAGTGTCATCAAGATTATCGGGGGTATTGGGTTTCATGCCCTTTTGAAAGCCAATAAAAAACAGCGCATGCAACGCTAGCACCACAAGAATAATGGTGCGCTCCGTTCTATCAAATGGGAGCAATTGCTTTAGGTGGGACAAAAAGGCATTCATTAAATTAGGCCAACCCTAAAGCTCGGGAGGAAATATCATGCATCTCCAAATTGCTGTGCATGAGTTCCTGCGCCATTTTCAAAAGACTTACTTCATCTTTGCTGCTCACAAAAGTCACCTTACCATGCTGATTGCTCTCGATCAATTGATCTTGCAATTCCAATTGGCGTCTTAGTTGCCTAACTACCGCTTCGCTGGTGTCAATCAAAGCAATAGAGTCACCAAGCAATTTTCGAATCGCCCGACGTAAGAATGGGTAGTGCGTACAGCCGAGCACCAAAGTGTCTGCCCCAGCATCCTGAATGGGCTCTAAATGCTTGGCCAGTAACTCTAAGGTTTCTTCGCTATCCGCTTGTCCAGCCTCTATTAAAGGCACCAAACCAGCGCCAGCTTGTTTAATGAATTCACACTGACCGGGTAAGGTTGCTAGTAGCGCATTGAACTTATCGCTATTAAGTGTTGCTTGGGTCGCCAGCACGCCGACAATACCTTTAACTGATTGCATGGCTGCAGGCTTGATACCTGGCTCAACTCCAATAATGGCAATGTCTTTGAGCTCAATTCGTATTTGTTGTATTGCCTTAGCGGTAGCGGTATTGCATGCCACCACGATGACTTCGCAACCCTGATTCGCCAAATATTTGCAGAGCTCTAGGCTGCGCTCAGCAATCCACTCGCTTCGCTTTTCGCCATAAGGTGCGTTGAGTGAGTCGGCTAAGTAGATGAAGTCCTGTTCAGGAAGCTGGCGCAAAGCCTCATCCAAAATGGACAATCCTCCGATACCAGAATCAAAAACCCCTATTAGCGCCAAGCCATCAACCGTTTCACTTTGTTTTTATCTTACTCAATACACGGCGACTACCTAAGCAACCACGACTGGAATATTGGCAATTTTAGCCTGCCACTCTCTTGGGCCAATCTCATGCATTGACGTACCATCCGAGCTAACAGCAACGGTGACTGGCATATCCTTTACATCAAACTCATAAATCGCTTCCATACCTAAATCTGCGAAACCAACTACTTTGGCTGATTGAATAGCCTTAGATACGAGGTAAGCAGCGCCACCCACAGCCATCAGGTAAGCAGACTTGTGTTTCTTAATCGCTTCAATCGCTACTGGGCCACGCTCTGCTTTACCAATCATTGAAATCAAGCCAGTTTGGGCTAGCATCATTTCAGTAAATTTATCCATGCGCGTTGAGGTGGTGGGGCCAGCTGGGCCAACAACTTCATCGCGCACTGGATCGACTGGTCCAACGTAATAAATCACTCGGTTTTTAAAGCTCACTGGTAATTCTTCACCCTTGGCAAGCATATCGGCAATACGCTTATGGGCAGCATCACGACCGGTCAAAATTTTGCCGTTGAGAAGTAAGGTCTGACCTTCTTTCCAACCAGCTACTTCTTCTGCTGTAAGAGTGTCTAAATTAATACGTTTGGATTTTTTAGTATCTGGTGTCCAGGTCACATCTGGCCAATCGGATAAGGAAGGAATTTCAAGCTTAGCAGGCCCATCGCCGTGTAAATGAAAGTGCACATGACGCGTAGCAGCGCAGTTTGGAATCATGGCCACTGGAAGGGAGGCAGCATGGGTTGGATATTCCATGATCTTAATATCGAGAACGGTAGTTAAGCCACCTAAGCCCTGAGCACCAATACCGAGTTTATTGACTTTATCAAAAATTTCGAGACGTAGCTCTTCCGCGCGAGTTTGAGGACCGCGGGCCATTAGCTCCTGAATATCGATAGGGCCCATTAAGGACTCTTTTGCCATTAACATCGCTTTTTCTGGGGTACCGCCTATGCCAATACCCAAGATGCCAGGAGGGCACCAACCAGCACCCATGGTAGGAACAGTTTTAACTACCCAGTCGACGATGGAGTCAGAGGGATTGAGCATAACCATTTTGGCTTTATTTTCAGAGCCACCGCCTTTGGCTGCGCAAATAACTTCCACGCTATCTCCTGGGACGACTTCATAATGGATGACGGCAGGGGTGTTGTCCCCGGTGTTCTTGCGCTTGCCAGCGGGATCAGCCAAAACCGATGCGCGAAGCATATTGTCAGGATTGAGATAAGCGCGGCGAACACCTTCGTTGACCATGTCAGAAACGCTCATCGTGGCATCTGCCCATTGCACGTTCATCCCAATTTTGAGGAAAACAACTGAAATACCCGTGTCTTGACAAAGAGGGCGGTGACCTTCAGCGCACATCCGACTATTAGTCAAAATCTGGGCAATGGCATCCTTAGCAGCCTCGCCTTTTTCTAACTCATAAGCCTTTCCCATAGCGCTAATAAAGTCCTTGGGATGGTAGTAAGAAATGAACTGAAATGCATCTGCAATGCTTTGAATGAGGTCGTTTTGTTTGATATTGGTCATATTTTTGGACTTATTAATTAAGGTTTCCCCTATTTTAAGGGTTTGCCATAGAGCAAATCCCTCTTCTTTTCACTTATCTTATTAGTTATTGAGAATGCGTTCTTATTATTTCTGCGTTTAGTTCGTAGATATAGATTATTGATTATTAGACAGAGGGTTATGAAGCATGGAACCAATAAAGCAAGAAAACCGCGTATTTAACCCCCCTGCAGACTTTGTTAAAAAGGCCACTATTTCAGGAATGGAGGCTTATAACCAGCTTTGTACGGAAGCCGAAAAAGATTATGACGGTTTTTGGGGGCGTCTTGCAAAAGAAAATATCTATTGGAAAAAGCCATTTACCACCGTTCTCGATGAATCTAAGGCGCCTTTTTATAAATGGTTTGAAGATGGCTTAACCAATGCATCCTATAACTGCTTGGATCGCAATATCGAAAAAGGCCTGAGTGATAAAAACGCGATTATTTTTGAGGCTGATGATGGTACGGTTATCAATGTAACTTATAAACAGATGCTCGACCGTGTTTGCAAAATGGCAAATGCGCTACGCAAAATGGGCATTAAGTCTGGCGATCGCGTGATTATTTATATGTCCATGTCGGTTGAGGGAATTGTTGCAATGCAAGCTTGCGCCCGAATCGGCGCTATTCACTCAGTCGTGTTTGGCGGCTTCTCTGCCAAATCATTGCAGGAGCGGATTGTTGACGTGGGTGCTGTTGCCGTAATTACTGCTGACGAACAATTCCGTGGCGGTAAGTCTTTACCGCTAAAAGTGATTGTTGATGAAGCGCTTGCATTAGGCGACTGCGAAAAAATTCTTAATGTCATCGTGTACAAGCGTACTGGCGGCAATATTCCGATGACTGCTGGACGAGACACTTGGATGCACGAAGTGGCTGCCAATGAATCCGCGATTTGTGAGCCAGAGTGGGTTAGCGCTGAGCACCCCTTATTTATTCTCTACACATCAGGCTCCACTGGTAAACCCAAAGGTGTACAGCATTCCACTGGCGGTTACCTTTTGTGGGCAATTTTGACTATGAAGTGGACCTTTGATATCAAGCCAGACGACATATTCTGGTGTACCGCTGACATTGGTTGGGTAACGGGACACTCTTATATTACTTATGGCCCTCTTGCAGTTGGTGCTACCGAGATTGTGTTCGAAGGTGTGCCAACTTATCCAAATGCAGGCCGTTTCTGGGATATGATCCAAAAACATAAAGCTACTATTTTTTATACTGCTCCAACTGCGATTCGTTCTTTAATCAAAGCCTCCAGTAATGATCCGGCGGTGCATCCAAAGAGTTACGATTTATCTTCATTGCGTCTCTTGGGTTCAGTTGGCGAGCCAATCAATCCAGAGGCCTGGATGTGGTACTACGAAAATGTGGGCGGTTCACGTTGCCCAATTGCGGATACTTTCTGGCAAACGGAAACAGGTGGTCACATGATTTCTCCAATGCCTGGAGCAACCCCTATGATTCCAGGTTCATGCACCTTACCGTTGCCAGGCATTATGGCGGCGATTGTGGATGAAGTTGGTCATGATGTGCCCAATGGTCAGGGCGGTATTTTGGTTGTGAAGCGTCCATGGCCTTCCATGATCCGCAATATTTGGAATGATCCCGATCGGTTTGTGAAGTCCTACTTCCCAGAGGAATTGGGCGGCACCTTGTACCTTGCTGGTGATGGTGCTATTCGAAATAAAGATACGGGTTACTTTACTATTACTGGCCGTATTGATGACGTCTTGAATGTTTCTGGTCACCGCATGGGCACGATGGAAATCGAATCTTGCCTAGTTGCTAATCCATTAGTTGCAGAGGCAGCGGTTGTAGGTCGCCCCGATGAGTTGACTGGTGAAGCCATCTGCGTATTCGTGGTTCTAAAGGGTGGACGCCCAACAGGGGATGAAGCTAAGAAGATTGCTACTGAGTTGCGTAACTGGGTTGGTAAAGAAATTGGTCCGATTGCCAAGCCCAAAGATGTGCGTTTTGGAGATAACTTGCCTAAGACCCGTTCTGGCAAAATTATGCGTCGTCTATTGCGTGTGATTGCCAAAGGCGAAGAAGTAACGCAAGACACTTCTACTTTGGAAAATCCAGCAATCTTGGACCAACTCAAAGAAGCGCTGTAAGCAAATCAACTCCCACTCTTTCGGGTTAACCGTATAATCATCGGTTACGGAAGGGTGGATGAGCGGTTTAAGTCATACGCCTGGAAAGCGTACGTAGGTTAATAGCCTACCGCGGGTTCGAATCCCGCCCCTTCCGCCAGAAATTTATTTGAAATCAATGACTTATATTGAATAAACCATAATGTCATTCGCCAACTTGTTAATTCATTTAATAATTCGTTGGTGGCGCTAGTGAAAACAAGCCAATATTATCAGAGCAGGATTTAGTTGAGTAGACATCGCTTCAGCGCATTTTCATTAAAAATTTCACTAACTGTAAGACTTTTATTTCAATGCTTCACGAAAATTGATGCTCATAAATGCACTCATTGCGGATCCTCTATTTTTATTGGGATAGAGGCGTATTCTAAAACTCGCGAGGAGGGGTTAATTCAGTCCGAGGAAACGCTTAAGTATTTGGAGCTTATTGAAATAG
>CAIMZP010000067.1 GCA_903846025.1 uncultured beta proteobacterium
GATATTATTAATTTATCAAATCTGGCGGGTTTAAATTAGGCTCTTTCCCACGTCTGCACCTGAAATAATTTATTATTTTTGAATTTGATAAATCGGGGTTTAATAGACCTGGCCCATAAATAGGGATCCAATAGACTTTTACTTAGTAATATAAATAGCAAATGGGCGGCGTAATAACTATCTCCATCAAGTTTTATCTATTTATATGGGGTATTGTTACCGTCCAATTGGAGGTAAGCTAAAGAAACTGACTCCATTGCCTCGGTTCAAGTTCAATCTAGCAGAGAATCCAACCTTTAATGCTCATGTTTGTATTGCGCCGACATGATGACTTCTTGTTCTAGCCAGTATTGCGTAATCCGGCAGCAATTCCATTAATGGCAATGTGAATAGCCCTTTGTACGCGCTCATCATGCTTCCCAGAACGATAACGCCTCACTAACTCAACCTGTAAGTGATGCAAGGGATCAATGTAAGGGAAGCGATTGCGTATTGATCTAGCTAAGGCAGGGTTCTTTGCTAAGCGCACCTTTTCTCCGGTGACTAAATTAAGTGCATTAACAGTCTTATTCCACTCAGTCTCAATTGCTCCAAAGATTCGTTTACGTAACTTGACATCAGCAACCAACTCACTATAACGAGAAGCGAGACCTAAATCACTCTTTGCCAAAGCCATATCCATATTTGATAGCAATGTTCTAAAGAATGGCCACTCTTTATACATCCTCTGCAAAAGACTTAATGCTGCCTTTTTATCTTCCGTGCTTGTTTGACTTAAGTATTCTTCAAAAGCCGATCCAAAACCATACCAGCCCGGAAGTGTTAAGCGGCATTGACCCCAGCTAAATCCCCAAGGAATCGCTCTCAAATCTTCAATCTTTTGACTCGCCTTGCGACTGGCTGGTCGCGATCCAATATTTAATTTCGCAATTTCACGAATTGGTGTTGCATCAAAAAAATATTCGGCAAACCCCGGGGTTTCATACACAAGGTTGCGATATGCATTCATGCTGGCTTGCGAAATTCGAGTGGCGGCCTCCAGAAATTCTTTGTTTGCCGGCTTGGTTGACTTTAATAACGTAGCTTCTAATGTTGCAGCCACTAAGGTCTCCAAATTGCGCCTGCCAATCTCAGGATTAGCATACTTGGAGCCAATTACTTCGCCCTGCTCTGTTAAGCGAATTTGACCGCGTACTGTGCCTGGGGGCTGCGCTAAAATTGCTTCATAACTTGGACCGCCGCCACGACCCACCGTACCGCCACGTCCATGAAAAAGTCTTAATCTAACCCCGTGCTTTGCTTCTAATGGTTCAAATACTTGAACTAAGGCAATCTCGGCGCAATAAAGCTCCCAATTACTGGTGACGATACCGCCATCTTTATTCGAGTCTGAATACCCCAGCATGATGTCTTGCTCGCCGCCAGATCTTTTAACCAAATCAAGAATGCCAGGCAAGGCATAAAAATCGCGCATGATCGGCGCGGAATTTCGTAAATCCCCAATAGTTTCAAACAAAGGAACAACAATAAGATCGGCTGATGACTTTTTACCCAAAACCTCATGCATCAATCCCACTTCTTTTTGAAGGAGCAATACTTCTAATAAATCGCTCACAGTCTCTGTATGGCTAATAATGTAATGGCGAATGGCCTCTTTACCAAAAAGCTCTCGCATGTTTTTAGCCATTTCAAAAATAGCCATTTCAGATACTGCCAACTCAGAATAGGAATGGTCTACAACCCTCAGTGGTCTTGGATCTCTTAATAAAGACAGCAAGAGGTCACGTTTTTTTTCTTCCGAAAGGCTGGGGTACGCTTTTTCAATTGAGGCGACATCAAGTAGCTCCGCCAATACTGCCTCATGCACATCAGAGCTTTGACGCAAATCTACAGTCGCCAAATGAAATCCAAATACCTCTACTGTTCTGATTAAACCCCGTAAGCGTCGATCAGACAAAGCCTTTGCACCCTGAGAAACCAAAGAAGCTTCAATTATCCTGAGATCGAATAAGAACTCTTGTGCGATTTTGTACGGGTTTTGGGGAGGGACCGCATGGCGAGCTGCGTCAGTATTCGTTAAGAGTTTTAAAGTTGCAGCAAGCCGAGAATACATTCCAGTAAGGGCTCTGCGATAGGGCTCATCCTGGCGATGCTCATTCGTATCCGGCGAGACCGCCGCAAGCTCCTGCATCTTCTTAGGGAACTTCAATAAAAGAGCGGATAGGGATAACTCTCTTCCCAAGCAGTGCACTTCTGTCAGATAGTGGCGCAACACCATCTCAGACTGTCTTGTAATCGCGTACTCTAGTGTTTTTGAACTGACATTAGGATTACCATCTCTGTCACCACCGATCCACTGCCCCATCTTCAGAAAGCTCGCAACTGAATTTCCAGGCAGCACATCCTCTAATTGAGCGTAGATCTTCGGAATCTCTCTTAAAAAGGTAGTTTCGTAATAAGTGAGTGCATTCTCAATTTCATCTGCAACCGTTAGCTTAGTAAATCGCAAAAGTCGGGTGTGCCAAAGCTGCAATACCCTTGCACGAATTTGCGCTTCATTCAACCCAAGCTCTTTAGTCAGCAAGGCATCTTTATCAGGATTGTGCGCTCTTGAGGACTCTTTAATCTGGTCACGAGCGGCCAAGAGGTTAGCGATATCGCGCTCAGCCTCCAAAATACTTGTTCTTTGTACTTCTGTAGGGTGTGCTGTAAGGACCGGTGAAACTAAACTCTTTTCTAAGGCTTTAGAGATGGCCCTGTTGGTAATGCCAGCGGCATGAAGTTTTTTCATGGCTACTGGAATACTGCCATCCTGATAACTACCCAACCGCTCATATGCTACGCGACGGCGAATGTGATGCCTATCTTCAGCTAAATTAGCTAAATGACTAAAGTAAGTAAATGCTCTAAGTACCTTCATGGCGTTATCACTGCTCAGCCCTTTAAGCAACTTAGTTAGGTCTTGATTAGCCTTTTGATTGGCATCCCGATGAAATGAAACTGATAGTTTACGAACTTTTTCAATCAGCCTGTAAACAGCATTGCCCTCTTGCTCCCGAATAATATCTCCCAATATTTTTCCCAGTAGGCGAATATCTTCAATTAAGGGGAGTTCAGTATTTTTCGAATCAAGCATCTTAATCACATTCTAATAAATACTTAGTTATGAGGTTGAATAATTTAGCCATTAAACTTTAATGTAAGTACTAGGCTCTTTTTGCCAGCAACCCAAGCCACCGATCTGCACTCTTGTTATCGCTATTGCAAGAAGCAAAATCAGTTACAACTCGTGCGGCTCTTTCAAGAAGTTGGATATCTGCCTCATGTTGACGTGCGACATGGGGATCCTCTAGGAATAAAATTCTTCCACACTTTCTATCTAAAACCAACTCTGCAATTTGGGCATCGCCACCCATTGGTCCGCTTAAACAAGGTATCACCCAATTCTTACCTTCTCTACTACCCTTAATTTTAATGGCTAATTCATTAAGTAAGCCACCAGTTGTTCCAGTTGCATAGCGCACTTTAAATCGATCAAGAAAATCAAAATGCTTTTCAGCCAATCGAAGCATTTCAGGTTTCATCGCATCATGGGCAATGAGGGCGATACCTTGATTCTCATATGAGAAATATGGATCTAATGCTGCGGTTTTTTCTCCCGTCAAATTCATCGATTCCAACTCGATCCATTCTCTAGCACCAGCTAAAGTTGATAAAAATGGTTTTCCATGAATCACACATTGTCGCTTTAAGGCAAGCGCCTCAGGGAATGCCGAAGATGAGTCAACCGGATCCATTAAGTAAATAATTGCGTTTAATGATTTTTCTGGATCTGGATCTACGATTCTTGAAACTAAACGCATTAAACCACCATCATGACCATATGGAAGGCGCTCAATATCAGGGTAATCTGTCAATAGATCATAAATCTTTATTGCATCCATAGTCCTGCCAACGACAGAAAAATGAGGTTTGAGAACATGTTCGATTGAATTTTTTGATCCACTTAAAAGCTGGACTAGTGCTGCATCTTTAGAATTCTGATGTGCACTATTCGCCACTAAGCCGATCTTATATTTTGGCACTTCTAAATTCTGTAAGCTCATTTAATTGCCTTACTTTTATAAAGTAATTTTTGTTCCGAGCGCACTTAAGAATTGAGCTAACCATTTTGGATGCGCAGGCCATGCTGGTGCAGTAATAAAATGGCCGTCGGTAATTGCGTCATCCACGCTAATATTGGCATACTCCGCACCAGCCAAGGTCACCTCAGCAGCACAAGCAGGGTATGCGGAGATCTTTTTACCCTTGATAACACCGGCAGCAGTTAACAGTTGCGCACCGTGACAGACTGCAGCAATTGGCTTTTGAGCTTTATCAAACTCGCGAATAATGTCCAATACTCTTTCAGTCATGCGTAGATATTCAGGAGCTCTTCCGCCAGCAATCATTAAGGCATCATAGTTGCTAACATTGACATCCTCAAAATTAGCATTTAAAGCAAATAAATGCCCTGGCTTTTCTGTGTAGGTCTGGTCGCCCTCAAAATCGTGAATAGCAGTTTTAATGGTATCCCCTGATTTTTTTCCAGGGCAGACCGCATGAACAGTATGGCCAACCATTTGCATTGCCTGAAATGGCACCATTGTTTCATAATCTTCAGCAAAATCACCCGTTAAAAATAAAATCTTCTTTGCGCTCATGTCATCCTCTTTTATATTTAATTGATAAGATTACTTAGCTTTCTTAAACCAAGCCAAACCGTCTTCAGTCTTTCCTCTAGGACGATATTCACAACCAACCCAGCCCGTGTAACCCATCTCATCTAGTAGTTGATAAAGATAGGGGTAATTGACCTCACCATCATCGGGCTCATTTCTTTTTGGAACGCTGGCAATCTGTGTATGTCCAATTCCCTCAAAGTATTTCTTAAAGGTTTCAACCAAGTCACCCTCCATAATCTGGGCATGGTAAAAATCCATTTGCACCTTGACGTTTGGCTCTCCAGACTCCAAGCGCAGTTCATGGGCTTGCGCTTGAGTGCTTAGAAAATACCCGGGCATATCCCGTGTATTAATTGGCTCAAGCAACAAATTTAGATTATGCTGAGCCAAAGCTTGTGCTGCATATTTCATATTCTTAAGATAGGTTTTATGATGTAAGGCCAGATTTGAGTTGGGTGGGATAAGCCCTGCCATCATATGTAACTGAGGCGTACCCAACTCCAAAGCATATTCAATAGCTTTAGTTACGCCCGCGCGAAACTCTGCCTCCCGGCCTGGTAAGGCTGCAATTCCTCTTTCACCCGCAGCCCAATCCCCAGGAGGAAGATTAAAAAGTACATTAATCAGATTGTTTTCCTTAACCCATTTACCGACATCTGCGGGCGAGTAATCGTATGGAAATAAAAACTCGACTGCCTCAAATCCCGCTTTAGCAGCAGCTGCAAATCGGTTAGGAAAATCATGTTCGTTGAACATCATTGTTAAATTGGCGGCAAACTTTGGCACTGTATTACTCCTCGTTAAAGATCAAGATTAAAAGTGGTTTTGAGATCCTCAATTAGTATGAGTTGATTTATTGTTTGATCATTCCCCGCTGAATCTTTTAAAGATCCGCGTTGTAGCAATTGTTTAGCAAGCTTTTGACCTAAAAAACCTGCGCTGCCAGTGATAAGTACTTTCATGAAGGCAATCTATAGTAAAGGTTAACAATATTGAAGGGAATGGAACTAGATTACAAATTATGCCTTTACTATCGCGCAAAGGGGTAGCTGCTCAAGTAAACTGCCATTCAATCATTATGTAGGCAAAGAACATTGAATAAAGAAACTAAAGGGATTTGGCTTGGAGTGGTAGGGGTGATCATTTTCAGCATGACCTTACCGGCAACAAAAATCGCTGTTCCTGAATTTGGAGCAATCCCTGTTTCCTTCTACCGAGCCACGATTGCCGGAATAGCTGCGCTACTGTATGTTGTAGCAAGTAAGATTTCCCTTCCACGCAAGCAAGATCTGCTATCTCTGTGCATCATTGCAGCACTTATTTCATTTGCATTTCCAATCTCTATCGCAATAGCCATGCAAGATCTGCCATCATCCCATGGCGGCATTGTTCTAGGGATATCACCGCTCTTGACCGCTCTATTTGCCACTATTCGCTTTGGCGAAAGACCATCGAAAGCTTTTTGGATTACCGCAGTAGTCGGCAGCGCTATTGTGATGCTATTTTCTATTCAACAAAGTAATGGCAACTTACAAACGAGCGATATTGCCCTTATTTTTGCCGCAGTCGCTGCGTCATACGGATATGCCGAGGCTGGCAATCTATCCCAGAAGATGGGTGGCAAAGAGGTTATTTCTTGGGTAGCCATTGCCTCCCTCATACCCAGCCTTCCCATTACACTTTTTTACATTTTTGGTGCCAACAAAAATTTTCACCCTCTTCACGATATATCAATGCAGGCATGGTCTGCCCTATTGCTCGTCAGCATCTTGTCTGCCTTCATTGGAAATATCTTTTGGTATACCGGCTTAGCGATGGGAGGCATATCGCATGTAGGCCAAGTGCAACTACTACAACCATTCTGCACGCTTGCACTGTCTAGTCTTTTTGTACTTGAACCTCTAACTCTAAGTAATATCTTGTTTGCCAGCGCAGTTTTGATTATTGTAGCTATTGGAAAAAGAATGCCTGTTTCTAAAGCTGCAAAATAATGCTTAACTTTTACAAAACTCGGTGTTTTAGAACTTTTAAAATATCACCGTCTTGATTAATAAGTTCATTAAATATGGTGTAGTGATTCAGCCCATTTAATAATTTAAACTCCCCCGGCTGAGAGTGAGACTGTCGATATCGGATAAAGTCCGTTGTTTGTTTTTGCATTGCTGGTAACTCAGCACTACCCACAAATAAATCTATAGACTTACCAAAATGGTTTTTCTGAAGGATGGGTGAATAGTCGCAAGAAGATTTGGAATCCAGCTGTAATTTATCATTGACATAGCAATGCCGCATGGGCTCTAGATCATAAATACCGCTGATAGCGAGTCCCGCAGACACATTAGCCTGATCCATGACCGATGCCACCAAATGAGCACCAGCAGACCAACCCAATAAATAAAATCCTGGAAATGATCCCCGCTCAGACCGAACTTTTTTTTCAATCTTATTAAGGCCGTTACGAACATCCAAAACAATGTCAGCCATTTTTGCCTCTGGAGCAAGAGAGTAGCCCAATAGCGCAACCGTCATTCCCTCATCCAGCAATCTTGGGGCGATAAACGTAAAGTCATCCTTGGAGCGTACTTGCCAAAATCCACCATGTATGAAAACTACTATTGGCGACTGATTTCCTCCGGGGAAGAAATCAAATGATTGCCTGGAGCTAGAGCCATATGGAATATTGAGGTCGCCTTTGATTGTTTTTCGGGCGCTCGCGCTCTTGTCTACCCATAACCGGACCAATTCCGCGCTATTGTTAACCGCTAAGGAATTGTTATATGCCTTTCCTAGCTCCTCTTTTGTCCAGATTTTCCACATTGTTCGAACTCCACTTTTAAGGTAAATTGAGAATCATCGTCACTTCGAAATATTGATACTGCCACCATGACTACTAAAACGGATCAAATCGTTCCTTTACGCAACTTCGTTATTGCTATGACGGAATTGGTCAGTCAAAGCAAGGATGAAGTCACCCTCGTCAATGCAAGCTCCAAGTTACTTTCTAAACTAATTACTACTGACACTTGGCTGCCTGAGTTTTGCACAATCCCTCATCCCGATTTTTACCAGCAATACCTACTTCACGCAGACCCCTTGGAACGCTTTTCAGTAGTTAGTTTTGTCTGGGGGCCTGGTCAAAAAACGCCCATACATGATCACTGCACATGGGGGCTCATAGGCATGCTAAAAGGCGCTGAAATTGGGCAACGTTTTAAATACGATTTTATGGGAAAGCTTGTTTCTGATGGCCCAGAAACTATGCTCCACCCCGGAGGTATTGAAGTTGTAAGTCCATCCATTGGCGATATTCATATTGTTAGCAACGCATTTTCAGATAAAACGTCTATCAGCATCCACGTATACGGAGCAAATATTGGCGCTGTTAAAAGGCATATTTACAAGCCTGATAGCGGCGAAATGAAGAATTTTGTATCGGGCTACTCCTCACAGCAAACACCTAACCTATGGGACCGGTCTGCAGAAATTCGTTCTCAGTTAAATTGAATGACTGGCTAGCAATAGAAAGCCCGTCCCCTTCTCAAACATTTTATAGCGCTATACATAATGATTAATTTACTTTCCCTCCCTAAGCAGAACTATGCATTTGTTCGATCCAAACTATTAAATAGAGAAGAGATTGCCTTTTTAGACGTTCGCGAAGAGGATCCACACGCTCAAGAGCATCCTTTATTCGCCGCCAACCTTCCGCTATCTCGCATTGAAATAGATGCTCTTGGGAAGTTGCCTAGAAAAGATGTATTGATAGTAACGCTTGATGATGGCGAGGGTTATGCTGAACTTGCAGCTCAAAAATTGAACTCACTTGGGTATACCAACGTATCCATATTTGAAGGTGGCGTTCAGCAATGGAAATTAGCGGGCGGTGAAGTCTTTAAAGACGTAAATGTACCCAGCAAATCTTTTGGAGAGTTAGTTGAGTCAACGGTACACACTCCCTCTCTATCTGCTCAAGAAGTACAGCGGATGCTCGATGCCAAGGAAGATTTTGTAGTCGTTGATGTACGTCGATTCGATGAATACCAGACGATGAGCATTCCTACTGGTATTAGTGTTCCTGGAGCAGAGCTGGTTTTACGTGCTCCCGAGATTGCACCCAATCCGAAAACAAAGATTGTTGTTAATTGTGCTGGTAGAACCCGCAGCATTATTGGAACGCAATCGCTGATTAATGCAGGCATCCCCAATGAAGTGCTTGCCTTACGAAACGGTACTATCGGCTGGCTTCTGGCGGGCCAAGCATTAGATAAAGGCCAAAATCGTCAATTCCACGAAGTGAGCGTAGAAACTAGCTTGGAGGCCAGCGCACGCTCGAGAAGCGTTGCAGACAGGGCAAATGTAAAGCGCGCCAGCAAAGCAGATGTTGCAATCTGGAAATCTCAGGCAGATCGTACTACCTATTTTTTCGATACTCGGACACCTGAAGAGTATGAGGCCGCTCATTTTCCAGGGTTTAGGTCAGTTCCTGGAGGCCAGTTAGTACAAGAAACTGAAATGGTTGCCCCCGTCAGAGGCGCTAGAATTGTATTGTCTGATCCTGGCGGCGTAAGGGCAAATATGCCAGCCTCCTGGCTCTCTCAAATGGCATGGGATGTTTACGTACTCGAAGATATTAAAGCGACCGATTTAACTGAAACAGGAACGTGGAAGACCCCACTACCCCCTCTTCCAAAGGTCCAAGAGGTCGATGTTCACACGCTCTTGAGTTGGGCACAAGATTCATCGAGCACCCTCATTATCGACTTTAGTTCACATGCCAACTATGTAAAGGGTCATATCCCCGGTAGCTGGTATGCACTTCGGTCCCAATTAGCTCTATCCATTGAAAAGATACCTAAGGCTAATCGCTATGTATTAACAAGCGCCCCAAAGGAGCTGGCTATTTTCGCCAGTAAGGATTTCGAATCATTAGTCCAGGCGGATGTTTGTGTCCTTATCGGCGGAAACAATTCATGGATTGAGGCGGGATTACCAATTGAAAAAGGTGCTACCAAACTAGCTTCCCCACCTATTGACAGGTACAAGCGCCCCTATGAAGGAACTAATGCAAACCCAGATACCATGCAGGCGTATTTAGACTGGGAGTTTGGACTTGTTGAGCAATTGCGTAAAGATAGCACTCATCATTTTTGGGTTTTATAACCGCGTCAATTCACTTTAAGCCCCCCTTAGTCTAATCCCCAGTAGTTACCCGCTATGTTTAAAGATATACTGATATAAAGCAGGAGAGAGAGGGTTAAACCTCCACCGAAGGCGAAAACTCCCATGAACGCTCAGGTATCCAATGGAAATGTACTGCTTAATTTGAATCGCCGACTGGAGAGTCATCATTAAAGTTAATGGTGCGCCGAAGGAGCAAATGCTTAATATAAATTAAGCGTGAATCTCTCAGGTAAAAAGGACAGGGGGAGCGGTAGCCTGGATTGGTCTAATGCGCTTTTTGCATTACCTAGTCTTGGTATTCGCTTAGGGTGGATTTAAATGTACGTCAAACCAACTCAACATTTTAATATTCTCATTTTTGGAGCTTCTTATGGCTCCTTGCTAGGCAGTAAATTAGCTTTGGCGGGTCATAACGCAACCTTAGTCTGTTTGCCGGCAGAGGCAGATTTGATTAACTCTGCTGGCACTCGTGTTCGATTGCCTATCAAAGGTCGCGAAGCGTTAGTTGAAATTGATTCCCGTAAATTACCAGGAAAGATTAGCGCGGCTACGCCAGAAAATATCAATCCTGCTAACTTTGATTTGGTAGTGTTGGCCATGCAGGAACCTCAATACGGCGCTCCTGCTGTGCGCGCCTTGTTAGAGGGGGTTGCAAGCGCACGAATTCCAACAATGTCGATTATGAATATGCCCCCATTGCCATATTTAGCGCGTATTCCAGGTTTAAATGCGAATGATTATCGTGATTGCTATACAGCGCCTGAAGTTTGGGATAAATTTGATCCGAAATTGATGACCCTATGCAGTCCGGATGCGCAAGCCTTCAGACCCCCAGAAGAGGATGTTAATGTATTGCAGGTTCGTCTTCCAACCAACTTTAAAGCAGCCCGTTTTGAGTCAGAAAATCACACCAATATGCTACGTCAAATAGCTGCTGATATTGAGGCCATAAGGTTTGACGTCGATGGAGATGCAATTGAATTGCCAGTAAAGTTAAAAGTGTTTGATTCTGTATTTGTACCACTGGCTAAGTGGAGCATGCTAATCGCCGGAAACTATCGCTGCATTACCGCAAGCGGTATGCGCCCAATTAAAGAGGCAGTTCATTCTGATATTAAGGAGTCTCAGAAAACATATGAATGGGTGAGAGATTTATGCATTTCGCTTGGCGCCGACTCTCAAGATTTAGTTCCATTCGAGAAATATGCTGCTGCCGCAAATGGACTTGCGAACCCCTCTTCTGCTGCAAGGGCATTATTTGGTGGAGCAAAGCATATTGAGCGGGTAGACAAATTGGTTCAATCCATCGCCAAGAAAAAGGGCAGAAGCCTTCCTGCAATTGATGAGGTGGTAATGCTGGTTAACGCCCAGCTACTGAAAAATCAGAGTCAGTAGATGGACTGCCGTAAGCCTCTTATTGATCGGATAACGCCCACTGATCTTACTTAAATTGACTATTCATTTAGCGTCTGCTAACCTTCATTTACCGGTTAATAAATACTAAAACCATCTTTTGTGGGTCAGTTCATTTGGTAGTTTTTCTTTGGCTGGCGGCTGAATATTGAATTAATACCATTAACTTTGGATCAATAAATAGGCCTCTACTGATCCAAAAGAGGCATCCATTCAAAGTTCAATCTACCCTAAGACCTTGTATTTTGATATTGGCTCTTTAATTTCCAGGTGAATTCATCGAATTAATATAAAGCGCAACAGCTTTAACATCCTCATCCGACATTTTGCTGACCATGGCATTCATCGCTGCGCCATGCATCAAGTTACGATGATGTTCGTAATCCTTTGGATCCCAAGTTTTAAGTGATAAGAACTTAAGCATCTTTTCAGGAAAAATAATTGAAGTACCCTCTATTTTCATTAGCGGGAAGAAGGATTGGGGCACGTTCCAAACACCAGGGGGACTCGAAAATCTAAAGGGAAACTTAAGCACTCAATATCAGGGAACATACTTCGTTGAAGATGCAGGGCATTGGGTGCAGCAAGAGCAACCTGTTGCAACCAGCAAACTCTTGATTGAATTTATTCAAAACAATGTTTAGGCGTAGATAAAGCTAATCAACC
>CAIMZP010000068.1 GCA_903846025.1 uncultured beta proteobacterium
ACAACTCTAATCCGCCCACCTTTGACAGCCTCAGTCCCAATAAATTCAAAGATGGCTTTCTCCAAGACATCTTGAACCGTATTACCACTGACCTGAGACTGCCAGCCGGAAAATCCACTTCCGTCGTATTGCAAACCAAGCGCGATTCGCATTACCAGGCTCTAGCCATTGCGATGCGCAAGCTTGGACAATAATCCTTGAGCCTCGATAGTGATACTAGGGTCAATTGAATTGCTAACTTGCAAAATTTCTTCAAGTGACTTTTTAGCAGCAGAGAAATCTTCAATCGTGATGTATGCACGAGCTAAATTGAGTTTTACCTGCAATGTGTCCGCCAGTGAATTACTTTCCTTGTTTGGTGTTTCTACAGGAATATGGGCTGGCTTACTAGATGTCAAGTCCAAATCAATTCCTGCAAACAAGGCTTTTGCACGCTCAGGCATGTTGCTATGGGATGACGATAAATCCTGTATTGGAGCGATATGAGAGGCAGGTTTGGTGAAATCTGAAATCTCAGATCGACGTGCATTTTTAGCTAAAAACCATAGCAATAGACCAATACAGGCCATCACGACTAAGGCCAAAATAGGAGGGGTAAATACGCCAAAACCAAAGTTGCTTTCAACTGATTTTTTCTCTTCAGACTGCCCTTTTGATTTATCTAATAACTTTTGTAAGTCAGCAATATTTTTTTCTAACTCTGCTACATGTACTTTAGTCTGTTCAAGCACTTTTTCTTGGGCAACTAATTCCTCCGCATAACGACGCTCTTCAGCATTTCCTGTGGTGCTAGTACCGATCTTTAATCGGTCTTTCGCAGGAATATTTTCCTCTTTTTTTGTCAAACTCAAAGGCCCAGTTAAAGAAGTTTTAGCCTCTCGTTCAGAGCGCCATTGGGCATTTGATTCAGCTACAAATTGATTTGCTTCAACTGGGCTAATCGAGCGAAGTAATGCTTGAGTTGGAATATTTAATTCTGCACCCGCTTCGACCCGATTAATGCTGCCGCTGGCAAATGCATCAGGATTTGCTTTGAACAAAGCCATCATGGTTTGATCTAGTGTGGCGCCGTCCAATTGCGGGGCCATCTGCGCAGCAATTTCAGACATAGTTTGACCTGGTCTAACTAGAATCTTTTGAGCATCGCCCATAAGCAAAGTAAAGGCTTTGGTTATGCTACCCGAGGACCATGTTAGATTCACCAATAAATCAATGAAGGGGTCATCAGCAACTGGAATTGGGTTGGTGGTTTCCACTAGGACCGTCAGCTGCTCTTGCTTATTGCGATACACCCTTGATTGAGCATTAAAGTCGAGCACTTTTGATGAGACACCCAAACGATCATATGTGGCCTTTGTAGGCGTAGAGGCCTCAAGGCTTGGGATTGAAGCCTGCTCACCAGCATTCACCAGAATCGGAATTTCCACCCTAAGTGGCTCATTAGGCTTCGAAAGTAACTTAGGTGACCCCAAAGAGATTGCCGTAGCGATACAAGACCAGCTTAGCAAAACTAAGCAGAGGGACTTTATAAAGAAAAGTTGGCTAAATTTCAACATTAATACTCAAGCAATATACGCAGCATGCGACGCAGTGGTTCTGCTGCACCCCACAAGAGTTGATCGCCAACAGTAAAGGCGCCAAGATATTCAGGGCCCATTGCTAACTTATGTAAGCGGCCAATCGGCACCGTTAAAGTACCGCTAACAGCCGCAGGTGATAGGTCACGCTCCGAAGCTTCTCGATCGTTAGGCACCACTTTGACCCATTGATTGTCGTTGGCTAGAATAGCTTCAATCTCAGCAATAGGAATATCTTTCTTAAGCTTTACAGTTAAGCCTTGGGAATGGCAGCGCATCGCGCCAACTCGGACACACAATCCGTCGACCGGAATACTGCCAGGAGTGCGGAACGCTGGACGACCTAAGATCTTATTGAACTCAGCGCCACCCTTCCACTCTTCTTTGGTTTGGCCATGCTCAACTGGTACATCAATCCATGGAATCAAGCTACCAGCCAAAGCCGTATTGCGGAAGTTTTTCTTCGGAAAGTCCGTTGAACGCAATTTTGCCGTAACCTTGCGGTCAATATCTAAAATCCAAGAGGATGGATCTGCCAACTCAGTAGCAACACTGTCATGCAATGCACCCATTTGCAACAATAATTCACGCATGTTTTGGGCCCCAGCCCCAGATGCCGCTTGGTAAGTCATGGCACTAATCCACTCGACCATATCGGCTTTAACAAGGCCGCCCATCGCCATCATCATTAAACTCACCGTGCAATTACTACCGATCCAGTTTTTACTACCCGCAGTCAACGCCCTATCAATTACAGATCGATTAACCGGATCTAAAACCAAGATAGCATCATCTTGCATGCGCAAAGCACTAGCTGCATCTATCCAGTGACCTGACCAGCCAGTAGCACGTAATTTTGGATGGATTACATTGGTATAGTCACCGCCCTGGCAAGTGAGAATGATGTCGCAACGAGAAAGTTCGTTAATATCGTTGGCGTCTTTTAAGGTAGTTTCATTCTTGGCTACTTTTTGGCTATTAACCAGAGGCACCTCTTCGCCAGCTTGGCTAGTGCTAAAAAATAGCGGCTCAATCAGGTCGAAATCTTTTTCAGCCAACATTCTTTCAAGGAGAACGCTACCAACCATACCGCGCCAACCGACTAAACCTACTAATGGTGTATTTATATTTGCCATGATCATCAACTATTTAATAAATGAAATTACATTACTGTGTTTTAGGAAAGAGCGGCGACAACTGCATCGCCCATCTCCACAGTCGCAACCTTTTTAGTACCTTCGGTGTAAATGTCGGCTGTGCGCAAACCTTGCGCCAAAACTTTTTTAACGGCCAACTCAATTCGATCAGCTTGTTCGGGCATTCCCAAGGAGTAACGCAACATCATTGCAGCAGACAAAATCGTAGCCAAAGGATTCGAAATGCCTTTACCAGCAATATCAGGTGCCGATCCGTGGCTGGGCTCATACAAGCCTTTATTATTTTTATCCAATGAAGCAGAAGGAAGCATGCCAATAGAACCCGTTAACATTGCAGCCTCATCAGAGAGGATATCGCCAAATAGATTTCCGGTAACAACAACATCAAATGCTTTTGGCGCTTTCACTAATTGCATTGCGGCATTATCAACATACATATGTGATAACTCAACATCAGGATATTCTTGTGAAACTCTTATCATGACTTCACGCCAAAGCTGGGAAGTTTCCAATACATTTGCTTTATCCACGCTACACACTTTTTTACTGCGCTTACGAGCGGCCTCAAAAGCAACGCGACCAATACGCTCTACTTCCGGTTCACAGTAATGCATCATGTCATAACCTTCACGAGCACCTTTAAATAATGGAAGTTCTGAGGTGCGAATACCGCGTGGTTGTCCAAAATAGATGTCGCCGTTAAGCTCACGAATAATTAAAATGTCCAAACCGCCGACAATTTCCGGCTTAAGACTCGAGGCGGCAGTCAATTCGTCATAACAAATTGCAGGGCGAAAATTAGCAAACAACTCTAGATGTTTACGTAAACCCAGGATAGCCTGTTCAGGCCTGAGCTCCCGAGGTAGGGAGTCATATTTCCAATCACCAACCGCACCAAACAAAATAGCATCGGACTTTTTAGCAAGATCCAAGGTTTCAACTGGAAGTGGGTGGCCAGAAATATCATAAGCTGCGCCACCGACAGGGGCTGTCTCTAAAATAAACTTGGGGCCAAGCGCACTTAATACTTTAACGGCTTCTGCAACGATTTCCGGACCAATACCATCGCCGGGGAGGACTGCTATTTTCATGAAAGGCCTTCAAATCAGTAAAACTATGGCAATTGTGTCGCAAGCCAAGGCATTTTAAGAATGCGCTCAGCTTCATAAGCCTTGATTTTATCTGCATGTTGCAGAGTTAAGCCAATATCGTCAAATCCATTGAGTAAGCAATACTTTCTAAATGGGGCTACATCGAAGTTATAGGCGGTTCCGTCTGGAGAAAGGACTTCTTGGCGATCAAGGTCAATGGTGAGCTGGAAGCCGGGAAAAGCGAAGGTTTCATTAAACAAGTGATCTACCTGCAACTCAGTAAGGACAATAGGCAAGAGACCATTTTTAAAGCAGTTGTTGTAAAAAATATCAGCAAAGCTAGGCGCAATAACTGCCCTAAATCCATACTGACCCAAAGCCCATGGAGCATGCTCACGGGAACTGCCGCATCCAAAATTTTTACGGGCTAACAAAATGCCAGCGTGGTTATAGCGTGGTTGATTCAATATAAAATCTGGGTTAATTGGGCGCTTACTAGAGTCCTGACCTGGCTCCCCATGATCAAGATAACGCCACTCGTCAAATAAATTTTGACCAAAACCAGTTTTTTTAATGGATTTTAAGAACTGTTTAGGAATAATCGCATCGGTATCGACGTTTTCTCGATTAAGCGGAGCGACTAATCCTTTAAATACTGTAAATTTTTCCATAGTTCTGACTTTGCTTCTAATTGATTGATGCTTACTTAACTGGGGTCACTACAACGTCTTTTCCCTTAGTCTGGGATTGGTTGTTATTGGTGGAATTTTGATTACCCATGGAGTTACCCATATTTTGTAAGTCTTTTCCCATGCCTTCCATAGTGCTGCTACAGGCAGAGATCACGATGCCAGCTATGGCAACGATAGTTAATTTTTTAATCATCGTTAACGAAGAAAATTTAAACACGGTATACCTTTACGAAATCTTACGAACATCAACAAAATGACCTTCAATAGCAGCCGCAGCAGCCATTGCGGGGCTGACTAAATGCGTTCTGCCGCCGTTGCCTTGCCGGCCTTCAAAGTTACGATTTGATGTAGAAGCACACCTCTCTCCTGGCTCAAGACGATCAGCATTCATTGCAAGACACATTGAGCAGCCTGGCTCACGCCATTCAAAGCCTGCGGCTTTGAAGACCCGATCCAAACCTTCGCGCTCAGCTTGAGCCTTAACTAGACCAGAGCCTGGAACTACCATTGCCAGCTTCACATTTGCAGCAACTTTTTTGCCCAGACGATCTACAACTTTAGCGGCCGCACGAATGTCTTCAATTCGGCTATTAGTGCATGATCCAATAAAGACCTTATCTACCAAGATATGAGTCAGCGGAGTATTGGGTACGAGACCCATATATTCAAGTGCACGCTCCATAGCAGAGCGCTTATTCGCATCGCGCTCCTTTTCTGGATCGGGAACTTTATCGCTGATTGCTAAAACCATTTCAGGAGAGGTGCCCCAGGTGACCTGAGGTGCGATTTCTTCGGCACGTAGCTCAACTACTGCATCAAACTGTGCACCAACATCTGAATGTAGGGTGCGCCAGTACTGCAATGCATGGCGCATAGCTTCGCCTGCTGGAGCATATGGTCGACCTTTAAGGTATTCAATCGTAGTTTCATCTACAGCAATCAATCCGGCGCGCGCACCAGCTTCAATGGCCATATTGCAAATGGTCATTCGACCTTCCATCGATAATTGACGAATTGTTTCACCTGCAAATTCAATGGTGTAACCAGTACCACCTGCAGTACCTATTTTACCTATTACTGCCAATACAATATCTTTAGCAGTAGAACCTGGTTGTAGACATCCATCAACCTTAACCAACATATTCTTGCTCTTTTTCATGAGCAAAGTTTGAGTTGCTAAGACATGCTCCACCTCGGATGTACCAATACCAAAAGCCAATGCACCAAAGGCGCCATGAGTGCTGGTATGAGAATCGCCGCAAACTACAGTCATGCCAGGTAAAGTGGCGCCCTGCTCTGGACCAATGACATGAACAATCCCCTGACGAGCATCACTCATCTTGTATTGAGTAATCCCAAAGGCATCGCAGTTCTGATCCAGGGTATCCACTTGTAACTTGGATATGGGATCGGTAATGCCTTCAGATCGGTCAGTTGTTGGAACATTGTGGTCAGATACAGCCAAATTAGCAGAGATCCTCCACACTGGCCTCCCAGCTAAAGTCAAGCCCTCAAATGCTTGAGGGCTTGTGACCTCATGCAATAACTGACGATCAATATAAATTGTGGCAGTGCCATCTTCTTCAGAATAGACGACATGGTCATCCCACAATTTGTCATAAAGCGTACGTGACATTAAGATCCTTTAAACCGCTTATTTACGAACAGAGATGCTGGGAACCTTGCGCGAAGTTTCTCCAACATATAACTGACGAGGACGACCAATTTTGTATTCAGGATCAGTAATCATCTCTTCCCATTGAGCAATCCAACCTACTGTTCTTGCCAATGCGAATACGCAGGTGAACATTTCTGCGGGAATACCTAAGGCACGCTGAACAATACCAGAATAAAAATCAACGTTTGGATAGAGTTTGCGGCTCACAAAATAATCGTCTTCTAAGGCAATCTTCTCAAGGGTCATTGCCAACTTAAACAATGGGTCATTTTCAAGACCCATTTCTTTTAGAACTTCATAGCATGTTTCACGCATGAGCTTTGCGCGTGGGTCAAAGTTTTTATAAACGCGATGGCCAAAGCCCATTAAGCGAACATTAGAGTTCTTGTCTTTTACTTGGGCAATGAATTCACCAATCCGATCTACTCCACCGTTAGCCTGAATCTCATTGAGCATTTGTAAGCAAGCTTCATTTGCACCGCCGTGAGCTGGACCCCAAAGACAGGCAATACCAGCAGAAATAGCTGCAAATGGGTTGGTGCCTGAAGATCCACACAAACGCACAGTTGAAGTGGAAGCATTTTGCTCATGATCTGCATGCAAGATGAAGATGCGGTCTAAAGCTCGCACCAATACTGGGTTTACTTTGTAATCTTCGCATGGTGTAGCAAACATCATGCGCATGAAGTTTGCGGTGTAAGACAAGGAATTATCAGGGTAGATAAATGGCTGACCAACAGAGTACTTATATGCCATTGCAACTAAGGTAGGCATTTTTGCAATCAAGCGAATCTGTGCAATTTCGCGCGCAACAGGCTGGCTGTAATCAATCGCGTCATGATAAAAAGCAGCCATCGCACCAACCAAGCCAGTTAATACCGCCATTGGATGTGCATCGCGTCGAAAACCACGCAAGAAGAATTGCATCTGCTCGTGCACCATGGTGTGGTGCATAACCAACCCTTCAAAATCTGTTTTCTGTTTAGCGTTTGGCAAATCACCATTAATGAGCAAATAACAGACTTCTAAAAAGTCACAGTTGTGAGCCAAATCTTCAATGGGATAACCGCGATAAAGCAACTCACCTATATCACCATCGATATAGGTAATTTTGCTGTTACAAGATGCAGTAGAGAGGAAGCCAGAATCATAGGTAAATTTACCCGTCTGACCATACAGTTTGCGAATATCGATTACGTCAGGACCAATCGTGCCCTTATAAATTGGCAACTCAATGTCTGGTGTGCCATCCGAAAACGAGAGTTTTGCCTTGATATCCGATTCAATCATTTCTAATCCTTAGTCATTCAAATTGATGATTAATACATTATTTGCTTATGTGTCTTCACAACAAATGCACCAAAATACTGAGTTATTTCTCTCTCAGCTTTTGTAAAACAGCTTTAAAAGAATCAGACTGCAACTCCTTTTCGAGCGCTAATACAGAATCTTTACGGCCAATTAATAAATTCATGAGATCAGTGTCTTCCAATGCTAGCAACTGAGCCAAAACATTGCCTTCTTCGCTACTCAACTGGGCGCCGTAACGATCAAAGAAACGCTGCAAAATAAGATCATTTTCCAATAAGCCCCTACGAGCATCACTCTTTAGACGGTATAGCTCTGCATTGCCTAAGGTCATACCGCCCTTCGTACCATCAACTCCTTGATCTTGCCAATCGCTTTAGTAGGATTCAAATGTTTAGGACATACGTCAACACAATTCATAATGGTGTGGCAACGGAAAAGACGATATGGGTCTTCCAAATTATCTAAACGTTGTGCAGTTTCTTCATCACGACTATCCGCAATAAAGCGATAGGCCTGGAGTAAGCCAGCCGGACCCACAAACTTATCAGGATTCCACCAAAAAGACGGGCATGAGGTTGAGCAAGATGCGCATAAGATACATTCATACAAGCCATTCAACTCTTCACGCTCTTCTGGACTCTGAAGACGTTCTTTTTCTGGGGGAGGATTGTCATTAACTAAGTAAGGCTTAATCGACAAGTATTGTTTAAAGAACAAGGTCATATCGACGATCAAATCACGCACCACTGGTAAACCAGGTAAAGGACGTAAAGTAATTACCTTCGGCAAGGTCAGCATATTGGTCAAACAGGCCAAACCATTTTTACCGTTGATATTCATTGCATCTGAACCGCAGACTCCTTCACGGCATGAGCGGCGATAGGTAATCGTCTCATCCTGCTTCTTTAGGGAAATCAAGGCGTCCAATAGCATGCGCTCACCAGTCAACTCTAGCTCGTAGCGCTGCATACGTGGAGCTGCATCTACAGCTGGATCGTAACGATAAATTTCGAATACACGGATATCACTCATCTCTTATCTCTCTGTAGTTTAGAAAGTACGTTCTTTTGGAGGAATTGAATCTACTGTCAATGGCTTGAGTTGCACCGGTTTGTAATCCAAGCGGTTGCCCTCGCTATACCAGAGGGTATGCTTCATCCAGTTTTCATCATCACGTAACTGGTGATCATCGTGCGAATGTGCGCCGCGACTTTCTTTACGGGCCGCAGCAGAAATCATGGTTGCATTTGCAGTTTCAATCAGGTTCGCCACTTCCAAAGCTTCAATACGGGCAGTATTAAAAATTTCCGATTTGTCTTTAACCCATAAGTGCTTGGCGCGCTCAGTTAACTTTGCCATTTGACGAACGCCTTCGTCCATCAATTCTTGATTACGAAATACACCAGCGTATTTCTGCATAGTTTTGCGTATATCGTTAGCAACATCTTGCGCATACTCGCCTGAGGTAGAGGCATTCAAATGTTCAATACGCGCCAAAGTTTGTTCGCCAGCATTATCAGGTAATGGTTTGAATTCACGATTTTTTAAGTCCATGCCGACGATATGATTACCAGCGGCGCGGCCAAATACCAATAAGTCGAGCAATGAGTTTGTACCAAGACGGTTTGCACCGTGAACAGATACGCAAGAACACTCACCAATTGCATACAGGCCATTAACCAAGTCATTTTTCTTGCCGTTTCCAGGCACGACTACTTGACCATTAATATTGGTTGGAATACCACCCATCTGATAGTGAATCGTTGGCACGACCGGGATGGGTTCTTTAGTGACGTCGACGTTAGCAAAGTTCATGCCAATCTCATAAACAGATGGCAAGCGCTTCATGATGGTCTCAGCCCCGATGTGCGTTAAATCAAGCACAACGTAGTCTCCATTGGGGCCGCAGCCGCGACCTTCTTTAATCTCCTGATCCATGCAGCGCGATACAAAATCACGAGGTGCCAAGTCTTTATAGGTAGGGGCATAACGCTCCATAAAGCGCTCGCCATCTTTATTGCGCAAGATGGCTCCCTCACCGCGACAACCTTCAGTCAACAATACCCCGGCACCAGCTACGCCTGTGGGGTGAAATTGCCAGAATTCCATATCTTCCAAAGGAATGCCTGCGCGAGCGGCAAGACCCATGCCATCCCCAGTATTGATAAATGCGTTTGTTGAGGCATCCCAAATGCGGCCAGCACCACCCGTAGCCATCAAGACAACTTTAGCCTCAAGGATATAAACCTGACCCGTCTCCATTTCGAGTGCGGTAACGCCGACTACATCACCAGCGTCATCACGAATTAAATCAAGCGCCAACCACTCAACAAAGAAATTGGTTTTAGCACGTACATTGCGCTGGTACAAAGTATGTAACATCGCATGACCAGTCCGGTCAGCTGCGGCGCAAGCGCGCTGTACTGGCTTCTCGCCATAGTTTGCAGTATGCCCACCAAATGGGCGCTGATAAATCGTACCGTCAGGATTGCGATCGAAAGGCATACCAAAATGCTCAAGCTCATAAACTGCCTTAGGCGCTTCACGACACATAAATTCAATGACGTCTTGGTCACCCAACCAATCAGAGCCTTTGATAGTGTCATAAAAGTGATAGTGCCAATTATCTTCACTCATATTACCGAGAGAGGCGCCGATACCACCCTGAGCAGCAACAGTATGGGAACGAGTTGGGAACACTTTAGTTAAAACCGCTACATTTAGGCCAGCTTCTGCTAACTGCAAAGAAGCGCGCATACCCGAGCCACCTGCACCAATAATTACCGCGTCAAAACGGCGACGTGGCAATGCTTTTTTAATTGAGGTCATCGCATTAAACTTTCCACAAAATTTGCACGGCATAGACCGCACACGCTATAAGATATAAAACAGTTAACACTTGCAGCGTCAGTCGAATGCTGACTGGTTTTATGTAATCCATCCAAATGTCACGGATACCAATCCAGGCGTGATAAAACAAGCTGAAAAAAGCCAGGAATGTTAAAAGCTTCATAAGCTGATTACTAAATAAAGCAGACCAACCTTCGTAGGTTGCGCTACCAGTAATGCAATAGTCCACCAATAAAACCACAGTAAAAACTACCATCACAACAGCTGTTACGCGCTGAATGATCCACTCCTTAAGCCCATAATGAGCGCCAACTACAAGGCGCTTAGGTCCGATTTGATAGATAGGCATGAAATTTCCTTAGTTGATGTGCGCTTAGTACAGGCCGAATAATTTAAATCCCACAATCGCGGTCAATGTCAGGCCCAAAATGAACACAACAATGGCAGATCGATTTGATTCACTTTTCTCTACCCCTATTTCTAGGTCAAGCAAGAGGTAGCGAATACCAGCACAGAAGTGGTGCAAGAAACACCAGATCAAACCAAGGCATACGATTTTGACTAAAAAATGCCCAGTGACTGCTTGGAATGTTTGATAACTCAACTCAGAAGCAAGGCTTTGATCGAGCAAGTAAAGCAAAAAAGGCAACATCAAGAACAGCACTGCTCCACTAATGCGGTGAAGAATCGAAACCTTACCCGCCCAAGGGAGCCGGTAATGTACTAATTGAGCCAAACCAATGTTTCGGAAAACCGGCTTATCTTTTTTTACAGTGTTCTGTGCGTCGACCATGAGCAATCTCTATATTTTTAGGTGGAGGTTCAGTGTGATTTTGTTGTAGCGCAACATATTCTATTGGAAACCACATCGTCCTTGGGGGTTTTTAGCTTTTGTACAGGGTTTTTACTTACGAAGTTGTATTTATAAACCTAATTTAATTTATTTTCATAATGCTGCTCTGAAGTGTCGTACCTGGCGTGGCGAATTTCTACTGGTTTATTCCCGTAGGTAAAAGCCACTCTTTCCACAGAAAGCAAAGCGGTGCCAACTGGCAAATGAAGATAACCAGCCAGCCGAGTATCTGCGGGTATCGCCTTAATTCTTTCTTCAGCACGAACCATATGAGTGGCGAAATGACTTTCGTAAAACGCGTACATTGGACCAGGCCAGGCTATTAGTGCCTCCAGAGTTAAACCGTGGAATCGGGTTTCTGGCAACCAAATCTCTTCAAATACAATCGATTTACCAGTAAAAGTTTGCACACGATCAATTCGAATAACTAGATCACCTGCCTTTAATTTGAGCACCTGAGCTATATAAGCGTCTGGATTAATAATTTCAAAGGCTAAAAACTCATTTTTGAGATAAAACTTCTCACCTGAATCTGGCAAGAGACGTAAAAAACGATATTGCCAGCCCTCCTCTTGATGGGTGGCAACGAAGGTGCCTTTACCTTGCCTACGAACTAGGAGATTTTCGGCGGCCAACTCATCAATAGCCTTACGAACAGTTCCCTGGCTCACGGCATAACGTACCGCTAGCTCCATTTCACTCGGAATAGCCTCACCTGGAAGCCACTCTGAAGTCTGCAAACTAGTTAAAAGCATTGCCTTGATCTGTTCATACAGGGGGCTAAATGAGGGCACAGGAAAGGCAGTATTGGACAAATTAACTCCAGAATCAAATCTATTGGATAAAATTCAAATCGTTTTATGTCTTATATAAGACATGTTGACAGTTTAGATCGAAAGTCCATACACTTGAATGGATAATAGAGAGAGATTCATTAATTAACTTAAATGGAGTTACAAGTAATGGCAAAAGCCCCAATGCGTGTCGCCGTAACTGGCGCAGCCGGTCAAATCGGTTATTCCCTACTCTTTCGCATCGCTAATGGCGACTTGTTAGGTAAAGATCAGCCTGTGATTCTTCAGTTGCTTGAAATCTCTGATGAAAAAGCTCAAAAAGCATTGGGTGGAGTCATGATGGAACTGGAGGACTGCGCTTTTCCACTGCTTGCTGGAATGACCGCACACTCTGATCCAATGACAGCTTTTAAGGATATTGATATTGCCCTACTAGTTGGCGCACGTCCACGTGGTCCTGGTATGGAGCGCAAAGATTTACTTTCAGCTAATGCGCAAATTTTCACAGCTCAAGGCAAAGCATTAAATGCTGTCGCAAAACGCACCGTTAAGGTATTGGTTGTGGGTAACCCAGCAAATACCAATGCTTACATTGCCATGAAGTCTGCACCAGATATTCCTGCGAAGAATTTCACGGCTATGTTACGTCTAGATCACAACCGCGCACTCTCACAATTAGCGAGTAAGTTAGATAAACCTGTTGCTGAAATTGAGAATTTAATTGTTTGGGGTAACCATAGCCCAACAATGTATCCAGACTATCGTTTTGCAACTATTGGCGGCAAATCTGTAAAAGACACAATTAATGATGTAGCTTGGAATAAAGATACTTTTATCCCCACAGTTGGTAAGCGTGGTGCTGCTATTATTGAAGCACGCGGGCTGTCTTCAGCAGCTTCAGCTGCCAATGCAGCAATCGATCACATTCACGATTGGGTTCTTGGAACTAACGGCAAATGGGTCACAATGGGCATACCATCCAAAGGTGAATATGAGATTCCTGCAGAAGTGATTTATGGCTTCCCAGTTGTTTGCGAAAACGGCGAATATAAGATGGTTGAAGGCTTGGCAATCGATGAGTTCTCACGCGAACGTATGACGCATACACTGAATGAACTGCTTGAAGAGCAGGCAGGCGTTAAACATCTACTCTCTTAAGGGTCATAAGGATATGAAGCCAACGATTATCGCCATTAGCATCGTATTAGCAGCCCTTTGCGGGGTTGCTCATGCGCAGTCAAATGAAGAAGTCTTTACATGGACCTGTAGCGAAAATAAGCAGTTTAAAACTTCAGGTACTACTGAGAAAGTGCGATTAATTTGGGAAGCCAAGACTTACGATTTAGAACGCCAAACCTCTTTGCCTGGCAGCTTACGCTACAAGAATACGACTACGGGCCATGACCTTGTGGTGCTGGGAAACAAGGCTATGCTTTTTAATATCAAATCTGGCACTCGTCTGGCTGATTTCTGTCAAACCGCAGAGATGAAGACTGGCAAGCTTCCTCATTTGTTTGCAGGTGCTGAGCCATTCACCCAGAATTAGGCATTTTTATTGGTATTAATTTAAAAGCCGAGAATTTCTCGGCTTTTTTTCGTCTAAGGTATTAGTGAAATAGAGGTTGCTGCATTGGTGCATCATCCGGCATCTCTGCATGCACAACCTCGCCCGATCGATCTGGAAATAATGGGGCTCCACAGTCATCACACAGCTCTGGATCAAACAGCATGGCATGACGAAAGACATCCTCTATCCCAGCTTCCCGTAAGGAGTCACAGATTTTCTTAATTGGACTCTCGTCTTCGGATACATCATTCAGGGCATCGTTTGAAACAGTTTCACGATCATATAAAGGCCAGATTACACCGTACATGACTTCCGATGAGCCTTTAGCGCTAAATGAAATGCGATATTCATCAGCCTGCTCTTCTCCAAATGCACCTACTACACAGGATAAGCCTGCGGGTACGATACCCATGGTGCTTTCAAGGAAGTTGGCTGCAGCACGAATGCTAAGAGGGCGAACCTGCTTATCTGCTAAGCGACAGTTCGTAAAGTAAGCCTCGGGTAGGAGTAGCTCAAATTCACAACCCGGCAATAAAGCCGCAACAGAATCTTGCATTGCATTTTGCCACCCAATTAAACTCATCCCACGCTCTATTCTGATTGGTGGCTCGGCTTGCCAGCGAAATAAAGGCGTACCGGCAGGGGCAGCAACAGCGGCAATAATAAATCTTGGGTCAGCTAGAACTGCAATTGTTTCTGACATATCGCGTAGCTCTAATTTAATTTCACTGCCCGCAATAGCGGCGGCAGCTAAGGATTCAGTTAACACTCCAGTTTGGCAATGGGAATGTGGCATTTGATCAATGCTATAAAGCCAAGGAACAATTGCCAATCGCGAATCTGGTGAAGCAATGGTGCTATGTAGGGCCGTTGCCGTTGATTGAACTGCTGGCGCTGAGAGAGGACCGGAAGGGATTTGATAACGAGTATGAGCAACAATAGGAAGAGCTAGCAAGAGTACATCCCATTGCTGGCCCTCATGATCCATTGGTAACGATTCAGCCAAGGTTTCAGCACTGTCAGCCAAAACTTCGAAAGCATCAGTATTAATTCGAAAAGTTTGATCTAAAGCTGCATCAATGACATTTTGATTTTGGCTCTTTAACAAACGCATGAGGCGAACATTAAGGCGCTCTTCCCAAAAAAGGTCTTCGATCTTGCTACCAGAGGCGGCAAGAGAAATGGCATCAGCCACTAAACGCTCAACATCTGGGGAGGAACGTTGCGAGGATTTAGGTCGGTGAACAGCCATAATTATTTTCTCTCCGCACGACGAAATACCGGTTTCCCGGGCTTGGATTCAGCATCAAAGTATTTGTAACCATCGAGATTAAAGCCTTTCAGCTCTTCTGAATCGCTTATACGATTGTCCACTACATAACGAGCCATTAAGCCGCGGGCCCGTTTTGCATAAAAAGAAATAATTTTGTACTTACCATCCTTGGCATCCTGAAATACTGGTGCAATCACAGGGCAATCCAAGTTAATGGGTTGCAGGACTTTAAAGTACTCCTCAGAAGCCAAATTAAGCAAAATGGGTTGCTTTTGTTCTGCCAAAATACCTTTTAAGGATTGAGTGACTCTATCGCCCCAAAAAGCATATAAATCTTTGCCTCTAATATTTTTAAAGGAAGTGCCCATTTCCAGGCGATAGGCCTGCATTAAATCAAGCGGCCTTAAGACGCCATATAGTCCAGACAAAATCCGGAGATGGTCCTGAGCAAAATCTAGCGCTTTCGTATTAAGGGTTTTGGCATCAAACCCATCATAGACATCACCGTTAAAGGCATAAATAGCGGGCTTACTGTTGTCTTCGGTAAATTTCTTGGACCAATCGCGGTAACGCCCCACATTCAGGGCCGCCAGTTGATCAGATAAGCCCATCAGGTTTGCTACCTCTTGAGGCGATAACTTCTTAAGCTCAGCTATTAACTTCGCTGATTCTGAGACAAATTGAGGCAAAGTAGTTGACTTAACCATAACCGGGGTTTTGTAGTCAAGGGATTTAGCGGGGGAAAGGACGATCAGCATGGCACAATTTCAATATGTATTCCATCCATTCTAGCGACTACCCACCTTATTTGCCTTAAACCGGACGTATGAACCAAAACCGCCCCTCTACGCCCAGTTTTCCTAGTCGCCTACCTAAGGTAGGGACTACGGTGTTTACTGTCATGTCTGCCTTGGCTACTAAACACCAAGCAATTAATCTAGGCCAGGGGTTCCCAGACTTTCCCTGCGATCGAACATTAATTGATTATGTAAATCAAGCCATGCTCGCTGACCTTAACCAATACCCGCCTATGATTGGCATTCCAGATTTACGGAATGGAGTCGCAAAAAAGTTAGCAAAGTTATATGCTCATCATTACGAT
>CAIMZP010000069.1 GCA_903846025.1 uncultured beta proteobacterium
GACTGAATCTTGTTTGTTCAGTATTGACTATTGTTCACGTAACGTGTACAATAAAATATGTTGAACACAAGTGGGGTGCGTTCAATTAAGCATGTCGTTCACGTAACGTGAACATTTAAATTTTACGTACAAAATGATGAACCTAGAAACTAAAGAACAACTCATTCTCGCTAAAGCAATTGATGGTTTTCAGAGAACTACTGGCCTCCAAATCGACCATGTTTGGCAAGAGGGGCGAGCAGATGCTTTGTTAACTATTCAAACCCCTGACCACCCCATTCATTTTGTGGCGGAAATTAAGGGGGTGGTTGATCGCTTCAAAACACTCGCGCTCATCAGAGAACTAGGAACTCGAACAAACCCCGTTTTGCTTGTAGCTCCCTATATCACCAAAGAAATTGCAACCCAGTGCCGCGAGCTAGATTTGCCCTTTATTGATGAAGCTGGAAATGCTTATATTAAGACTCCGAGGCTATTTGTATATGTTGTTGGTCAAGCTCGTCCAGAGCGCACTCATGAAAAGCCAGAATTTACAGCCTTAACAACCGGCGGGTTAAAAATTGTCTTTGCAATACTTAATCAAAAAACAATTGCCCCCCAAACTTATCGCGAAATAGCTACTGTTGCCAAAGTAGCTCTTGGAACTGTGGGTCCTGTATTAACGAATTTAGAAAACCGAGGTTTTCTCACTCCTGCTGAAATAGGTCCACGGCGAATTCTTGATAAGCAAAGACTAGAAGAGGAATGGGTGGCTCACTAC
Source organism: uncultured beta proteobacterium (assembly GCA_903846025.1). Taxonomy (GTDB): domain Bacteria; phylum Pseudomonadota; class Gammaproteobacteria; order Burkholderiales; family Burkholderiaceae; genus Polynucleobacter. The sequence goes on from CAIMZP010000069.1 coordinate 761, forward strand.
CCCATTAAATTACGACCAAAACTAAATGCACGCCGATTTACTGCTGCCAAAGAAGATTGGTATCGAGATGTCAATATTGAGCAGTACGAAGCCTATTGGGGCGGGGAAGTCGCAGCAGAAAAACTCACCGGCTATCTCAAGCCTGCAAAGATAACCATTTATGCCCGTAAAAACCTAGATCGACTCATTGTAGAAAATCGTTTGCGCCCTGACGTTAACGGCGATATTGAAATTTTGGAAGCATTTTGGGCAGTAGATACGGGGCTGCAAATGAACGGGGTTGTGCCTGCGCTACTAGTATATGCAGATTTATTGGCGACCACCAATCCACGCAATATTGAAACAGCTAGACTAATTTATGACCGATATCTCACTCAAGCTTGAAATTAGCCCTGACCGCCCTTTAAAGGCGGAGCATTTAGCCATCTTACGAATTTTTGATGACGTTGCACGGTCTTTAAATATTGACTATTTTTTAGCTGGAGCCCAAGCAAGGGATCTTATCTTGGGGCATGTATTTAACAAGCGAACCGGGCAAGCCACCTATGATCTTGATCTGGGGATCTGCTTAGAAGACTGGGCTAAGTTTGACAAACTTAAATCAAGCTTAATTTCCATGGACTGCTTTACCGAGGGTAAGGCGCCACAGAAAATGCACTTTAAAAGACCGCAGGACCAATACTCCACGCCGCTTGATCTTATTCCATTTGGCGGAGTTGAAAATTTAGACTCGACCATTGAATGGCCACCTGAAATGAATGTGGTTATGAACGTCTCTGGATTTTCTGAGGCCCTAAGATCAGCTATTTTTCTAAAGATTGCAGAGAATTTCTCTATACGGGTTGCATCACTAGCAGGCATGGCCGCACTCAAACTTATTGCCTGGCAAGACCGGGGCCAAGAAAACCAAGGTAAAGATGCCATTGACTTCCTTCTTATCGCCAAAAGCTATCACGACGCTGGAAATGAGGATCGCATTTATACGGAAGAATTAACGCTACTAGAGTCATTGGAATATGACCCAGAGTTGGCAGGGATTCAGATGTTGGGCAAGGATGTTGCCAAGATTTGCTTAGAGGCAACCAAGCAGAGTATCGATGCCATATTTTCAGATTCCACACTAAGACAACGACTGACCGACCAACTAACCAGCAACAGCCTCTCCATCGGCGATGAGGATTCTGTACTGAAGGTTCATGCTCATCTTGATCTCTTTTATAAAGGCTTTAGCTCGAAGTGATAGACAAAGCTACGCACTTATAACCGCATTAATAGCGGAGGTTGATAAAATATTTACAAAAGCCGTTTAAC
>CAIMZP010000070.1 GCA_903846025.1 uncultured beta proteobacterium
AGCATCAGTGCCGCGCACCACTTCAAAATGGTGATAGAAAGTAGCCACCTCATACACCTCAGCCATCGGCAAATTCATCTCTTTCGCCAAGGCAACTAAATGGCGGTCATGCAGAGCGCGATACTCATCATTAAGTAGATGTAAATTTTCGATCAACAAGTCACGGCGGTGTGGTGCCTGACCAATGAGTTGGCGCACCTCATTAATAGAAATGTCATCAGTCTGACGGCCCTTAAGCTTACTTTTGCGACGAATGGTTTCCCTTAAATCATCTGCAGTTGCTACAGCAACGACCTTGATGTCTCCAGAAGGTTGTGGGTGATTCATAGTTGGTAGTCTCTAATTTCTTATGGCAATCATTACTGCTGTTTTTAGATGTTCAAAATAAAAGTCAAATGCTTAAAAGGGGAATGCCGATATCGACGTTCATGGGCAACTTCACCATATAAACAGAATTCCAAAAATCTTGCTTGATTTTGGGTTATTTTTAGCTCAATGTCCTTGACGGCGCTCAAGGCAATTAAACCTAGGGTTTACCCCAAATTACAGTAGGGACGGGCTAGGCTGATCGCCAGGAGGTAGTGAGTAATCTAACTTACGCTCATACACCCTTGCTTTAAAGCAATCGTTGTAGCCTTTCGTGCCAATTTGCCACCCAATTGAGGTGCAATCGTCTTGTGCCGCGGTCTCAATGGATCCACAGGCGGTAATACCCAAGCCAGCAAAAAGGGTAAATACAAAAAGCAATGGCAATTTAAATAATTTCATTCCGTTAGTCTACTGGATTTTCGATTCTCATTCGAGGGAAAACATCAGCTTGTGCAAGCTCTATTTTCTCAGTAACAATCCAATGGACTGCAAACTAATAAATATAAAACTGGGAGACACACATGCATCATGCAATTAAGCTACTTCTTACCATTACCATTTCTATCGCGGCCCTATTTATAGGGCCCAACGCATCCGCCCAGAACTCGGAAGGTTTTGTTAATCTAATTAATGAGCTCGACCTTAGCCGCTGGAACATTATTGGCAATGCGAATTGGGTTATCGGCAAAGGAGTAATTGAAAGTGATAAACCCTATGGATTTTTGGTCAGCACTGAAGTGTACAAAAACTTGGAGATCCGCGCCGAGTTTTGGGCGGAGCCTAATACCAATAGTGGTATCTTTATTCGCTGCCAAAATCCCCAACAGCTCTCACAGAGCAACTGCTACGAAATTAATATTTTTGATGCCCGGCCTGAACAGGCTTACGCCACTGGATCAATTGTTGATGTTGCCAAAGTGGACCCCGTTCCTAAAGCGAGTGGTCGCTGGAATACCATGGAGATTATTGCCAATGGATCTCACTTTAAAGTAACTATGAATGGCGTGGTCACCGTGGCGGATGGGCAAGATAGTAAATTCACCGAAGGTCCTATTGGATTGCAATCGGCCGGCGGAATAATTAAGTTTAGAAAGCTAGAGATAAAGCCCCTGTAATAACTAAATCGCCCACCAACCAACAATGCTCCCCTGGTCAGCATTGATTGGTGGTCCATTTTGCAATAATCTATGCTGGAGGAAACCCCGCCTTCTGCGCCCACATATTATTAAATATATAAATCAAAGGCTCCTCATAGA
>CAIMZP010000071.1 GCA_903846025.1 uncultured beta proteobacterium
AGATTATTACTCCAAATTTATTGGATTTTAAAAAGCAAGGGCTAAGAGGGGTGTATCTGTTGGACTTGATAAATTGACTACACATTTACTTGCATGCCGATATAGGCCGCCCGCAGGCCCTCTCTTTATGGGGCTCCATCTATATAAGGGTTGTTTAGTTTTCTTTAATTAACTGCTTAAATGCACTAATGAATGTTTCGGGGGGCTGAGCTCCCTGAAGGAGAAACTGGTCGTTAAGAATGATCGAAGGAACTGAATGAATGCCCAAATTTGTATAGTATTCTTCCTTCCCTCTAACCTCCTTGGCAAATTCATCTCCCCTCAGTATTTGATGCGCCCTTTCTTCATCTAGTCCTGAACGGGTTACCGCATCTAATATATTTCGTTCATCGTCTAAGTTGGATGCCAAGCAAAAATAAGTATTTAGTAATTCTTTTTTGAGGATTGCCTGCTTCTTTAAATCGAATTCTTTAGCAGCCCAATAGAGAAGGCGATGAGCGTTAAAAGTGTTATAAACCCTTTTTCGACCATCTGGATCAAATTGAAATCCAGCTTCCAAAGCTTTGGCTCTTATTTGATCTTGATTGGATTTGACTTGCTCCGCACTTAATCCATATTTTTCAGTAAGGTGCTCGAGAGCATCTTGGCCCCCTATAGGCATATTTGGATTGAGCTCAAAGGGTTGAAAATGAACTTCAAAATTGGCTTTATCACTAAATTCGGCAATTGCCTTATTGAGATTTCCTAACCCTACGGCGCACCAAGGGCAAGCTATATCGGATACATAATCAATCTTGATAGTTGGCTTCATGCAATCTATTCTAAAGTGTCTTGGTGGGGTAGGTAAATCCCCAAAATTTACTTGTTAAACGCTCAATGGATATAGATTTCTTTAATAAGCTTGGGTCGGCGTTCTCCTATTTCACCTATCAAATCTTTCAGGTATATTAGCGATGCGCTAGCTAGTATATTGTTGCCTCCAAGGCGATAATGAATATCAAAGAATGGAATAAGGTTGTTATGAGCCATCAATTAAATATTGCCTTGATAGTTGGCAGTGCGCCAGACGCGGTACGAATTAAGTCTTGGGATCTTTCAGTATTTTCAAGTTGCATCGTTATTAATAATGCATGGCAATTAAGCGAAGATTGGGATTATTTAATTTATCCGGAAGACTTCCCGGTTGATCGCCTACCCCCTGATGTTGATCTCACTTCAAAAAAACTCATTACGGCACGTGAATTTGTTCCGGAGCAAAATTCATTCGGTGGCTTCGTTTATGGGGGTGGAACTATGGCTTTTACTGCTGGATATTGGGCGCTAGGATCTTTAAGGCCAGACGTGATTGCCTACTTAGGTTGCGATATGGTCTATCCAGCGCAGACTGGAAATTCAAGCCACTTTTATGGAAACGGGCAAGCTGATCCTTTGCGTCCTGATATTACCTTGCAGTCATTAGAGGCGAAGTCTGTCCGTTTTATGGCCTTTGCACAGACGAATCATTGCACCATAGTAAATTTATCTGAGTTATCGGAGTCAAGACTGCTTTTTCCAAGGGCCTCTATAGAGCAATTCGCATCTGAACAAATTCGACCGGACTTCTTAAGTAAGCATACCGCTGAGCTAGATTTAAACCTAGTGAAAAAGGCGCGGCAAGTGGAGGAGCAATTGGCGTACATGGTTCCTTCAGGGCGTTACTGGGAGGCCTTAAAAGAATTTGATGAATCAAAGTTGAGTGAAATTGATTCG
>CAIMZP010000072.1 GCA_903846025.1 uncultured beta proteobacterium
AAGGTATTTTGACCGCCATTCTGTCTTGTGTAAGCCCAGGCGATGAAGTAATTATTCTTGAGCCTGCATATGACAGTTACCGACCATCTATTGAGCTCGCGGGTGGAAATACGATTGCAATTTCCCTGGAGGTGCTGCGCGATGAGCAAGGTCTAGTTAACTCATATCAAATTCCGTGGGAAGCGCTGGCCAAAGCAATCAATACCAAGACCCGCTTGATCATCATAAATACACCTCATAATCCTACGGGAATGGTGTGGCAAAAAACGGATTTAGATCGACTAGCTGATTTAATAAAAAATAGTAATGCCCTGATTTTGAGTGATGAAGTCTATGAACATATGGTCTATGACGAGCACATTCATCATAGCGTTGCAACCCACCCCCTATTGGCCTCTAGGAGCTTTTTGATCTCAAGCTTTGGTAAAACTTATCACGTCACTGGCTGGAAAGTTGGCTACGTTGCCGCACCAGCCAGCATGATGAAGGAGTTTCGGAAAGTGCATCAGTTCAATGTGTTTACTGTCAACACGCCAATGCAATATGGCTTAGCAAAATATCTTGAATCGGCACGGCATTACTTAAACTTACCTGCCTTTTATCAAACCAAACGCGACTTATTCCGAGCGGGTCTTGAGCAAACTAAATTCAAGTTATTACCAAGCCCTGGAACTTATTTCCAATGTGCGGATTACTCAGGATTAAGTATTCCAGAAGCTAAATTATCAGAGGCTGAATTTTGCGCCTGGCTCACCACCAAAAAAGGTGTGGCGGCGATTCCTGTATCCGCTTTTTATGAGACTGCAGTTGACTCAAGTGTCATTCGATTTTGTTTTGCAAAACAGGTAAATACATTAAATAACGCGGTAGAACGATTACAAAATCTCTAAGAGAAAAGGATTAATACAATGGCAACCACTAAAGCAAGCAACGATATTATTGAAGTCTATAGCTGGGCAACGCCCAATGGTCACAAGGTTCACATCATGCTGGAGGAATGCGGCTACAAACTTGGCAAAGATTGGATTGCCCATCCGATTGATATCGGTGCTGGCGATCAGTTTGCACCAGAATTTCTAGAGATTAGCCCAAACAATAAGATTCCCGCTATTCGCGATCCCAATGGGCCCGATGGAAAACCAATTCATTTGTTTGAGTCAGGCGCCATCTTGCTTTATCTAGCAAGCAAAACAGGTAAATTCCTTCCAAAATCTACCCGGGCTAAATACGAAGTCCTGCAGTGGCTCATGTTTCAGATGGGTGGTCTAGGCCCTTTGTTAGGACAAAACCATCACTTTCGCCTTTATGCGCCCGAGAAAATTGAATATGCCATTAATCGCTATACCAATGAGGCGAAACGCTTATATGGTGTCTTAGACCGACAACTAAAAGACAATCTTTATATTGCAGGAACAACCTACTCCATCGCTGATATTGCTATTTATCCCTGGACGCGTAATTGGGAAAACCAGGGTGTAAATATAAATGATTACCCCCATTTTAAGCGTTGGTTTGAGATGATTAGCGCAAGACCTGCCGTAAAGCGTGGCGTTGAAGTATTGACAGCCCTTCGAAAGCCACTGAACGACGATAAAGCGCGCGAGCACTTATTTGGCTCGAACCAGTATCAAAAAAGGAAATAATATGAAGATTCAATCTGTTGGAATAATTGGTGCCGGAACCATGGGCAATGGCATTGCTCAGGTTTGTGCGGTTGCAGGGCTTGATGTGGTTATGGTTGATATCAGTGAAGCGGCAGTTGAACGCGGACTTGCCCAAATTAGCAAGAGCTTAGATCGATTAGTTAAGAAAGAGGTATTAAGCGCTGAAGGTAAAGAATCCGCCCTCAAGAGAATCCAATGCAGCACTTCTTATGCCGATTTTAAGGGATTGCAATTGGTTATTGAAGCAGCAACTGAGAACCAATCTGTAAAAGAAAAAATTCTTAAGCAAGTCGATCAGATTGTCAGCAAAGAAACCATTATTGCAACCAACACCTCATCCCTATCAATTACCAAGCTAGCTGCACTTGATTCAACTCCATCTCGCTTTATTGGGATGCACTTTTTTAATCCACCGCCATTAATGGCTTTAGTTGAAGTGATACGCGGATTACAAACAAGTGATGAAACCCATGCTGCCATTATTGAAATGGCTAAACGTATAGGTAAAGAACCTATTACCGTTAAAAATTCACCAGGATTTGTAGTTAATCGAATTTTATTGCCAATGATTAACGAAGCTTTCTTCGTTCTCCATGAGGGACTGGCAAGCCCCGAAGATATTGATGCCGGCATGAAATTGGGTTGCAATCAACCTATTGGACCACTAGCTTTAGCTGACTTAATTGGTCTGGATACTTGCCTGGCAGTGATGGAGGTCTATTTTGAGAGTTTTAGCGACTCTAAATACCGCCCATGCCCACTCTTGCGTGAGATGGTTGCCGCAGGATATTTAGGCCGTAAAACTGGTCGTGGTGTATACACCTATGAGCAATAGCCCTTACCACTGCTCTTAAATACATTTATCCTTAAACTATTTATTTAATAAAGTATTTTTGTGAACCCACTTCCACCGCTACTTCGTAAACTAGCTTATGCCGGCTTAATACCTTTTGTAGGGCTGGCCTTAATGGTTCAACTTGCTCCAACACCACTCAATTATCTCAGCGGGGAATCGCTTGCTAGCTATGGGGCAATCATCGCTTCATTTATGGGTGCTATGCACTGGGGTGCTAATTTACATACCTTGGGAAAAGCGCCTCCAAGCGACCGCTGGGAAAATCGCAATGCCTGGATCTGGGGGGTTATTCCAGCACTTGTGGCTTGGGTTGCATTGCATATCTACATTCCTGTTGGCTTACTTATCCTAGCCTCCACATTGGTAATTCAACGCAATATTGATCAAGATACTTACCAGTATTACTTCTCAAGCGACGATGCAAGGGCTGCATTTATGGTCTTGCGAAATCACCTGACATATGTATCGGCCACCTGCCTAGTTTGGTCTGCCGTAGTCATCCTTTTTATACAGAACTGAGTTACTAAATTACATGGGCAGTCTTTTTGATAGCGCTCCTCCGCCACCTTTAGCTGAGGCGTTAAGACCTAAGGTCATTGAAGAGGTGATTGGACAGACCCATCTATTGGCGCAAGGGAAGCCTCTCAATTTAGCTTTCACCTCTGGTAAACCGCATTCCATGATTTTGTGGGGACCGCCTGGAGTGGGAAAAACTACTCTCGCCCGATTGTCTGCTAAGGCATTTGATCGTGAATTTATTGCTATATCTGCCGTGCTTGCGGGAGTTAAAGAAATTCGTGAGTCAATAGATCTAGCTCAACGAAATATGGCTCAGTACGGCAGGCAAACCATCTTATTCGTAGATGAAATCCATCGCTTTAATAAGAGTCAGCAGGATGCGCTGTTGCCACATGTTGAGTCTGGGCTCTTTACCTTTATTGGAGCTACTACTGAAAACCCCTCTTTTGAAGTCAACTCTG
>CAIMZP010000073.1 GCA_903846025.1 uncultured beta proteobacterium
GGTTGCCTGAGCTACGGCCAATACTCAGACCCTCTTTACCCATTGCAATATTGGCAATATTTCCCGGAGAGTCCACGCTCACCACAATAATGAGGCTGCCATATAAAGGATGCCCGTTTGCGCGGGGGAAATAGGTGCTTCCATAAACCTCTATTTTTTGCCTCATAGCATCGTAATAATGAGCAAATACAACCGCCTTGGTACTCGCCCCTGTTAATACCTTGCGGCGAGGCTCCCTGCCATCAGCATGCAGTCGTTTGGAAAGTTCGGCCTCTAAAGAATTTAATTGCGAGGCGGCTTTTGTATCCTCACCACTTTTGCGCCCTCCCGGACGAGCGCGATCAGCATCTAATCTAGCTAACATTTGTTTTTGTTGTTTCTCCAGTACCTCAAGCCTGGCTTCAGATCCTAGTCGGGCACGATGCAATGCGGTGGCATCTTGATCAGGGGTATTGCCCCCGCCCTGCAAATCGGCTTGGGCCAGCTTATTTGCTTTTTTGGGTGCGTTTGGATTACTCGCGTTGACCAACACCACACTGAGAGGCGTATTAAGACGGCGACTTTGAATTTCCCCGATGCCCCAACGGATGGATAAAAAAATGAGATGAATTACCAAAGAAATGCACAATGCCAAGCGAAATGGATAACGTCGCCAAGCGCTTTGAAAGTACAACTTCAATGAATGCAATTTAGCTAGGGGTTGCATCATTTACAAGAACTGCTGGAGTCTCTATATGCAGCACCCGTACACCGGCACTTAATTGCAAGAGATCTACATCAGAAATAGCTACTTCAGCACGAGTCATGCGCGGATGCATTGCTAATTCAGGAACTGGTAGATGCAAGGGGATCGACTCTAAGCGAGACATGCCTTCCTTGAGGTGCCGCACAAATACTTTCTTGACCCCGCCATCTTGCGCAATCCAACGCAAACACCAGTATTTTTCTAGGCGATCTTGATATTCGCCATAGGCTTGATAGCAAGCCTCAAAATCTGCGGCAATACCCATCAAGTTAGAATCCTTTGGCGGAAAAGGCGCAACCATCTTGGCAGCTACCCCATGCTTAGCCAAGGCAATCAGTTGCCATTGATTTACCAAGTCAGAATACCGACGTAATGGGGACGTACACCAAGCGTAATAATCCAATCCCAAGCCTTCGTGCGGACCCGGGGTAGTTTGCATGCGAGTGCGCAAAGGGCCCCAGCCCTTTTGAGTACGGAAAAGTCCAGGCAAACCATGCTCAGCCAGTAAATGTCCAGAAGCACTATTGCAGTAGATCATCCACTCGGCCACAATCGTATCCAATATAGAGCCACGCTGACGTGGAGTAATTTCTACTCGATCTACGCCTTGAACAGCGGTAATCTGAAAATGGAAATCCCTCGGTAAAGCATTGGGATCAACCATGCCTAATTGTTCAGGGCGCAAGCCGTTAATGACCCTCTGCTCCTGACGGCCTGCATGCAAAAGCTTTGCTGCAGTCCACAAAACACTGAGTTCTTGACGATATGAAAAGTATGAACTCTCATCTGACAAGCTTTCCTCGGTTACTTGGTGCTCTAAATCTTCAAGACGCAGGTTGGCACCCATAGGAACCATCTCCGTGCGCATCTGCAACGAATCTTTATCCAAAATCCCTGAACTATCGATATCTACATAAATAGATAAAGCGGGCCGAGCTGCACCTGCATCCAAAGAAAATTGTTTAATGACAGAATCAGGCAACATCGTAATTTTGTTACCAGGAAAATATACGGTAGACATTCTGGTACGAGCAACTTGATCTAGTGGATCATCTTTGGCAATTGCAAGGCCCGGCGCAGCAATATGAATCCCAATCCGATGCTTGCCATCCACTAATGCCGTAACCGATAAAGCATCATCAATTTCAGTAGTTCCAGAATCGTCAATTGAAAAAGCATTTACTTGCGCAAGCGGTAACTCAGAAATTACCCTGTCTAATACAGTCTGGTCGACCGCAAGACTTTCTTGGTGCGCTGACCCATTAGGAAAATGAGCCTTGAGAAACATCCCTTGGTGGTAATCCAAAGGGGAATCAATCGCGCCACACCGAATCATAAGTTGAGCCGGTGACTCCCCAGTTTCTGTACAAGCCGCAAGGAAAGCTTTATAGGCTGAGGTATTTTTGTCAGGCGAAAACAGTAATTGCTTTGCTTGGGACTGAAGCGCCGTTGGAAATATCCCCGATACTAAGTCTTGTTGCCAAACAGCCTGCTGCTCTAATTCTTTTTGCTTACGCTCAAGTGCAGCTAAGCCAGCCTGTAGCTGCTCCAATGGCGCCCTCTGAAATCGCCCACGACCTTTGCGGCGAAAAAATACAGGCGCTCCTTGCAATGCAATCCCTAATGCTACTTGCTCTGAAATACTCGCTTGTGCGCCAAAGTACTCTAGCGAAACATCGACTAAACCAAACTCTTCATCGGGGGCGCAGTCCCAAAGCAATTGCAAGTCAAAATCCTTGGATAAAATTTTAGCCTCATCCATGACCTGTTGGGCTTGCGGCTTTTCAAAACGTAACCAAACCTCTTTTGCCTTAAGTTTGATCTTCTTACCAGACAGACCAGTTGCTTGCCATGACTCCGCATCTCCTGA
>CAIMZP010000074.1 GCA_903846025.1 uncultured beta proteobacterium
CCGGCAATGGTTCTGCGCTCAATTTGAGCTTCCGTCTTAGCTTGCTCATACAGTGAATCGTCAATTCTTACAGGCATTCCCATGATATTTCTCCCCTTTGTGATATTTTACTACATTTGTAGTAAATAGGCTTTAGTTTAGCGAATCTCAAATTCAATTGCCAACGACAGGTGAATATCGTCAGAAACTCCAACAGCTGCCTCTTGAAATCTTAAGAATTGCACCTATATAATCAGCACTCCCTACACGCGAGTGCTAAAAGGTTTTGTAAGTACACAATTCCCAATAGCATCCGCGTTAAGAGATTTCAACTTATTGATTTATATAAGTATTTATTTAGTTAACATTCACTAACTTAGGAGAAGGAATGAATCTGCGTCCTTTACATGATCGCGTAATCATTAAGCGTTTAGATCAAGAATCAAAAACTGCATCTGGAATCATCATCCCTGACGCTGCTGCAGAAAAGCCTGATCAAGGCGAAGTCTTGGCAGTAGGACCAGGCAAACGCGATGACAGTGGAAAGTTAAATGCACCTGACGTCAAAGTTGGCGATCGCGTGTTATTTGGCAAATATGCAGGTCAAACAGTTAAGGTCGACGGCGACGAGCTTCTCGTAATGCGCGAAGAAGACATCATGGCTGTTGTACAGAAGTAATTCGGTATTTAAGAAAGGAATTCAATCATGGCAGCAAAAGACGTCGTATTTGGAGATATCGCCCGTACCAAGATGGTTGAGGGTGTGAATATTCTCGCGAATGCAGTAAAAACAACCTTGGGACCAAAAGGTCGCAATGTGGTGATGGAGCGCTCATTCGGTGGCCCAATCATCACTAAAGATGGTGTTTCTGTAGCAAAAGAAATTGAACTTAAAGATAGACTCCAGAACATGGGTGCGCAGATGGTGAAGGAAGTTGCTTCTAAGACTGCTGACATTGCTGGCGATGGCACTACTACCGCTACTGTTTTGGCTCAATCCATCGTTCGTGAAGGCATGAAATATGTAGTTTCTGGCCATAACCCAATGGATTTGAAGCGTGGCATTGACAAAGCTGTTTCAGCTGCACTCGAAGAGCTCAAGAAAATCAGCAAGCCTTGCACAACTACCAAAGAAATCGCTCAAGTGGGTTCTATTTCTGCTAACAGTGACTACAGCATCGGTCAGCGTATTGCTGAAGCGATGGAAAAAGTAGGCAAAGAGGGTGTTATTACCGTTGAAGATGGCAAGTCATTAGAAGATGAGCTTGAAGTAGTTGAGGGAATGCAGTTTGATCGCGGTTATCTTTCCCCGTACTTTATCAATCAACCTGAAAAACAAGTTGCCCTGTTGGAAAGTCCATACGTTCTCTTGTTTGATAAAAAAGTTAGCAACATTCGTGATTTGCTCCCAGTACTCGAGCAAGTAGCGAAATCTGGCCGCCCATTATTAATCATTGCAGAAGACGTTGAAGGCGAAGCCTTGGCAACTTTAGTTGTGAATAATATTCGCGGCATTATCAAAACTTGTGCTGTTAAGGCTCCAGGCTTTGGTGATCGTCGTAAAGCGATGTTGGAAGATATTGCTATATTGACTGGCGGTACAGTGATTGCTGAAGAGATTGGCCTCACACTTGAGAAAACCACTTTAGAGCACTTGGGTCAAGCCAAACGTATCGAAATAGGTAAAGAAAACACCATCATTATTGATGGTGCTGGTGATACCAAAGCGATCGAAGCTCGTGTGAAGAACATTCGTGTTCAGATCGAAGAGGCGACTAGTGACTACGACAAAGAGAAATTGCAAGAACGCGTTGCCAAGTTGGCGGGTGGTGTTGCGGTGATTCGTGTTGGCGCTGCTACTGAAGTAGAGATGAAAGAGAAGAAGGCTCGTGTTGACGATGCATTGCATGCTACTCGTGCAGCTGTTGAAGAAGGCATTGTTCCTGGTGGTGGCGTGGCTTTGTTACGCGCTATGCAGGGTATCAAGGGCTTGAAAGGTGATAACGCTGATCAAGATGCTGGTATTAGCATCGTATTGCGCGCTATGGAAGAGCCACTTCGCATTATCGTTTCGAATGCTGGTGATGAAGCAAGCGTTGTGGTTAACGCGGTATTGGCAAGTAAGGGCAATAACGGTTACAACGCAGCAACTGGTGAGTATGGCGACCTCGTAGCTCAAGGCGTAATTGATCCAACTAAAGTAACAAAAACTGCATTGGTTAATGCGGCTTCTGTTGCAGGTTTATTGTTGACTACCGATTGTGCAATCTGTGAAGCCCCAAAGGATGAGTCTGGCGGCGGTATGCCAGATATGAGCGGTATGGGCGGAATGGGTGGTATGGGCGGTATGATGTAGCATCTTTTTCCTCAGTGACCCTACTGTAGAAACAAAAACGCCTAGTTCAAAAGACTAGGCGTTTTTTATTTGTGATCTATGGACAATGGAAGTAAAAAAACTGCCCTAAGACAGTTTTCTGTTTGAAAAGGAATGAAGCTCATCAATCAACTGCTTTGACCATTTCCTCAACAACTTTCTTCGCATCACCGAAGACCATCATGGTTTTATCCATGTAGAAGAGTTCATTGTCCAAGCCGGCATATCCAGCAGCCATTGAACGCTTGTTAACAATAATTGTTTTAGCTTTAAACGCTTCTAAGATGGGCATCCCAAAGATCGCGCTACCAGGTGTGCGTGCCGCAGGATTCACAACGTCATTAGCGCCTAGCACCAGTACAACGTCAGCTTGACCAAAATCACTATTGATATCCTCCATCTCAAAAACTTGGTCATAAGGTACTTCAGCCTCAGCTAAGAGTACGTTCATATGTCCAGGCATGCGACCAGCAACTGGATGAATTGCATACTTTACGTTAACACCGTGATGAGTTAACTTTTCAGTTAACTCTTTAAGGGCATGCTGCGCGCGAGCTACTGCAAGACCGTAGCCAGGGACAATAATGACGGTATCAGCATTAGTTAGCAAGAAAGCAGCATCTTCAGGAGAGCCAGTTTTATAGTTCTTAGGACCGTCATCGTCAGCACCTCCAGCAGATGCTTCGGCACCAAACCCGCCAAGCAATACAGCCAAAATAGAGCGGTTCATTGCTTTACACATAATGTAGGAAAGGATGGCGCCTGAGGAACCAACGCATGCACCCGCAATAATCAGCACGGGGTTATTTAATGTGAAACCGATGCCTGCTGCTGCCCAACCAGAGTAGCTATTTAGCATAGAGACAACCACCGGCATATCAGCGCCACCGATTGGGATGATCAAGGTCACGCCTAATACTAAGGCTACAGCACACATTGCTAGGAAGGCTGCGTGACTATCTGCCATGAAGTAAATAACACCACCAGCAAGCATTGCAATAGCTAAAACTAAGTTAAGCAAATGCTGACCAGTAAAGCTCACGGGTTTACCGCTGACCTTGCCAGACAATTTACCGAAAGCAATAATAGAGGCTGTAAAAGTAATGGCTCCAATAAATGCGCCAATAAAGAGCTCAATCTTTTGGGCGCCAGTGTGGTCATGTCCAGGGTTAAAAACTGCAGCCACCGCAATTAATACTGCTGATAAACCAACAAAAGAGTGCATGAGTGCAACGAGCTCTGGCATCTTAGTCATTTGTACGCGCTTTGCAGCAATCGTACCAATAATAGCGCCAGCAACAATTGCCCCAATAATCAATGAGAAAACTGGCTTGAAGTCAGGAATTAGAAAGGTGGTGATCACTGCAAGCAACATGCCGATCATGCCAAAAGTATTGCCTTGGCGTGAAGTCGTTGGTGAAGATAATCCTCGCAAAGCGAGTATGAATAACACGGAGGAAATGAGATAAGAAATTGCTGTGATATTTAACATGAGTTTGGTCTCTGTATTGGTCTTGTTCTAGTTTTATTTAGTTCCAGCCGCGTCAGCCTTTGGGGCTTTTTTCTTGAACATCTCAAGCATGCGACGGGTAACCATAAAGCCACCAAAAATATTGATGGATGCTAAGAAGACAGCAACAGCGCCGATGATGCTTGTGAGGGTAATTTCATCGCCACCAATAACTTCAGTTTGTAAAAGTGCACCCACAATGATGATTCCCGAAATGGCATTGGTAACTGCCATTAGTGGAGTATGTAATGCAGGTGTGACATTCCAAACTACGTGATAACCAACAAAGATGGCCAATACAAAAACAGTGATGTTTTGGACGGTAAGGATGCTTTGAAAAGCCGCGAGATCCATGATGTTTCCTTCGTATTTATTTTTCTATTAGTTTTTACGGATGGCTTGGCCATCACGACACATTAAGCAGGCTGTAACGATGTCATCATCACCGGGGATGACTAACTTCGCGTCTGAATCGATAATGAGTTTCATGAAGTCAAGCAAGTTGCGCGAATAGAGAGCTGATGCATCTGCTGCAACCATGCTGGCAAGATTGGTGTAGCCAATAATCTTAACGCCATTTTTTTCAACAATCTTATCTGCCTCGGTCAGGGGGCAGTTACCGGAACCGTTATCACCGCGTCCAGCAGCTAAGTCGATCACGATGGAGCCCGGTTTCATATGCGCCACTGTGTCACTATGCAATAGAACTGGAGGTTTACGACCTGGAATTAAAGCAGTTGTAATCACAATATCAGCCTGTTGAGCACGCTCAGCCACTAAGGCAGCTTGACGCTTCATCCAAGACTCAGGCATTGGGCGGGCATAGCCACCAACACCTTTAGCGATTTCACGCTCTTCATCTGTCTCATAAGGGACATCGACAAACTTAGCACCTAAAGATTCAATTTGTTCTTTAGCAGCGGGGCGAACATCGGAAGCTTCAATTACAGCACCAAGACGCTTAGCCGTTGCAATTGCTTGTAAGCCAGCAACACCGGCACCCAAAATCAGGATACGCGCGGCTTTAACAGTGCCGGCTGCGGTCATAAGCATAGGCATGAAGCGCTGATACTCATTGGAGGCAATTAAAACAGCTTTATAACCAGCAATATTGGCTTGCGATGAAAGAACATCCATGCTCTGTGCGCGGGTCGTTCTAGGTGCGGCCTCCAGAGAAAAGGCGGTAATACCTTGACTAGTCATCGCCTCAATATTGTGGTTATCAAATGGATCGAGCATGCCGAGCAGCACACTACCTGCTTTCATCTGCTTGAGTTCATCTGTCTCAGGCGCACGTACTTTAAGTACGATTTCAGCGCCAAAGGCGTCAGCGACACTGCCGATGCTTGCGCCAACAGCTTCATAGGCAGAATCTGGTTGACTGGCTTTTACGCCCGCATCTTTTTGAATAAGGACTTGATGACCTTGTCCAATGAGTTTTTTGACGGTTTCTGGGGTAGCGGCTACACGAGTTTCCCCGAGCCTTGTTTCCAGTGGCACTCCTATGCGCATGGCATGTCTCCAAATGCTAATTATTCGAAAAGTCTATTTTAGTTAAATCAGTGAAAATATACCTATTAACTTACCCTGATAGCTATTGATTTAATTTTGGGTAAATTTTGGGTAAATTCAGACCAAGACTTCTACAATAGGTTTTTCAGCTTATATCGAATTCTCGCATTTTTTAATGATCTCTCTCAATTCTTCAGCAATCCCCCCTACAAAACACTCCAAAGTTGTCATTGGCATGTCTGGAGGGGTTGATTCGTCAGTGGCTGCCTGGATGCTCAAGCAGCAGGGTTATGAGGTGATTGGTCTTTTCATGAAAAACTGGGAAGACGATGATAGCGATGAGTATTGCTCTGCTCGCCAAGATTGGCTCGATGTTGTCTCTGTTGCCGATTTAATCGGAATTGATGTAGAGGCGGTCAATTTTGCTGCAGAGTACCGAGAGCGGGTATTTGCAGAATTTCTTCGTGAATACGCTGCCGGACGAACCCCTAATCCAGATGTACTGTGTAATGCAGAAATTAAGTTCAAAGCTTTTTTGGATCATGCCATGAGCTTGGGTGCTGATGCTATTGCTACTGGACACTATGCACGAGTGCGGCATTACGGTGGACGAGTCCAATTACTAAAAGCGCTGGATGCTAGCAAGGATCAAAGCTACTTTTTACATCGCTTAACTCAAAACCAGCTAACTAATGTTCTTTTTCCTTTGGGGGAAATTCCCAAAACAGAGGTCCGCAAAATTGCTGAGAAAATTGGCCTGCACAATGCCCGAAAAAAAGATTCGACTGGCATTTGCTTTATTGGTGAGCGACCTTTTCGTGAATTTTTGAATCGTTACTTACCTCGCACCCCGGGGCCCATTAAAACTCCTGAAGGCAAGATCGTAGGTGAGCACATGGGTTTGGCATTTTTTACTTTGGGTCAGCGCAAAGGGATTGGTATTGGCGGCAGCCAAGACGGCAATGGTGATGCTTGGTATGTGGCGCGCAAGGACATGGAAAACAATACTTTGTATGTGGTGCAAGGGCATGAACACCCATGGCTCTTGGCTCATAAGCTTTCTGCAATAGATGCAAGTTGGGTTGATGGCGTTGCGCCGATGCCTGGAAAGTACTCTGCAAAAACCCGCTATCGCCAAATGGATTCTGCTTGTGAAATCACTGCTGGATCTGAGGGTCCACCCAGTTTCCAACTAAGCTTCACGGAAGCGCAGTGGGCAGTGACCCCTGGTCAGTCTGCAGTTTTATACGATGGCGATATTTGCTTGGGCGGAGGAATTATTTCCGCTTAAGGAAGCACCGCTACTCGTTTTTTATGCTGCGGGCGGGGCTGTTTCTGAAAAAGAAGGCCTTTGCATTAATTTTTGATACAAGCGATCCAGATTGGGATACTGGATTTGCCAGGTAACGGCAGGAAAGCGAAGGATCAGATATCCCAGGGCACAGCCCACAGCGATATCGGCCAAAGTCAGTTGATTGCTATGACACCAGGTATTTTCACCTAGCTCGCTGGAAATTTGACGCAGGGCTCCATCAATCTTTCTCATTTGACGATCTATCCAAGCAGGGCTTTGTTGATCTGCTGGGCGCCACGTTGCTTCCAGGCGGGCCAAAATACCCGCATCCATAATGCCGTCTGCAAGAGCCTCCCAAGTCTTCACAGTAGCTCTCTCGCGGCCCCCGGAAGGAATTAACTGAGCAACAGGGCTGAGGGTATCGCCATACTCAGCAATGACCCTAGAGTCATAAATTGCAGCGCCATCATCCAAAAGTAGGCATGGGACTTTGCCTAAAGGGTTGTTTAGTGCGATTTTGGTGTCTGTGGCCCATACATTCTCTAATTCAAGGTCTACATCTACCTTTTTTTCAGAAAAAACAATACGTACTTTTCGTACATAGGGGCTAGTAAGGGATCCGATAAGTTTCATGGGGTCAAGTATAGCGATCCTGATGGAGGGTGGGCTGGACCTCATAACGCATTAAAATCAGGTTTTATTGACATATTCAATGTAAAGGCAATATCCGTGAGCCAGCCACTATCCACCCTTAATGCACTTTCCCCTTTAGATGGCCGCTATGCCGGAAAGTTGGATGCGCTCAGACCTTGGTTGTCTGAGGCTGCATTTATGCGGCAACGTGTTTTTGTAGAGATTCATTGGTTGTTAGCCTTGGCGAATGCAGGCCTACCGGATGTTCCTAAAATTAATGCTGCTGATGCCCAGTTTTTATTATCTTTGCCAGAGAATTTTTCTGATTCAGATGCTCAGCGGATTAAGGATATTGAGTCGGTTACTAATCATGACGTTAAAGCGGTTGAGTATTTCTTAAAAGAGAAAGTTTCTGGTCGACCAGACTTACTAAAGGCTAGCGAGTTTATTCACTTTGCCTGTACTTCTGAGGATATTAATAACACTTCACACGGTTTGATGTTGCGGGGTGCGCGTGATGAGGTCTTGCTGCCTCAGCTGCGAAAAGTAGCATCCGTTCTTACGGACCTAGCGATTGAGAATGCTAAGGTGCCATTGCTATCTCGTACCCATGGTCAGCCAGCAACCCCAAGTACTTTAGGCAAAGAGCTGGCTAATATTGCCAAGCGTTTAGAGCGCGCAATTGATGCTATCGCCGCTGCTCCGCTTTTAGGAAAAATGAATGGTGCTGTAGGCAACTACAACGCCCATATTTCTGCCTACCCTGATTTTGACTGGGAAAGCTTTTCGAAAAATGTAGTTGAGCAGCGTCTAGGTTTAACTTTTAATCCCTATACTATTCAGATCGAGCCACATGATGGCATGGCAGAATTATTTGATGCGATTGCTCGTGCCAATACCATTCTCTTGGATATGGACCGTGACTTCTGGTCCTACATTTCGATTGGCTACTTTAAGCAGCGCACTAAGGCTGGTGAAATCGGTTCATCGACTATGCCTCACAAAGTTAATCCCATTGACTTTGAGAACTCTGAAGGTAATTTGGGTGTGGCCAACGCCTTGCTTCGCCATTTGGCCGAGAAATTACCCATTTCCCGTTGGCAGCGAGATCTGACTGACTCCACTGTCTTGCGTAATTTAGGTCCTGCATTTGGACATAGCGTGCTAGCTTACGATAGCGCTTTGCGTGGTTTAAGTAAGCTGGAAGTAAATCATGCGGCTATTGCAGCAGATTTAGATGGATGCTGGGAAGTATTGGCTGAGCCAGTGCAAACTGTGATGCGCCGCTATGGCATTGAGAATCCGTATGAGCAACTTAAGGAACTCACGCGTGGCAAAGGCATTAACCAAGCTGACTTGCAAGCATTTATCAAGGGGCTTGATATTCCTGAAGATGCGAAAGCACGGTTGCTAGAAATGACCCCTTCTTCTTACTTAGGTAAGGCGGTTGAATTGGCCGAACGATTAAAAAAGTGAGATTGACTCCCAATTCAGAATACGGGGCGCGTCCTCAGCTCTGGTTTGCTGTCTATCAGTTGCTATGGCATCTTTTGCTGCCGTTGGCATTTATTCGTCTAGCCTGGCGAGCACGATATTCGATTGAGTATCTTAGTTATATTCCCGAGCGTTTAGGCTTTGGGTATCGTAAACCCATTAAACAGGGTGTGATCTGGATTCATGCAGTGTCAGTAGGGGAGACTCGTGCAGCATATCCACTCGTTCAAGCCTATCTTGCTAGAGGCGAAGCTATTCTTCTCACGCATATGACTCTTAACGGGCGTCGTACTGGCGCCGCTTTATTTTCCAGTGCAATTGCATCTGGACAAATACAGCAGACCTACTTACCCTATGACCTTTGCGGTTCTGTTGCAAGCTTCATAAGAACATTTAAGCCGAAGATGGGTTTATTTATGGAAACAGAGGCGTGGCCTACGGTGGTGTTTTATTGCGCACAAATTGGTTTGCCTTTGTTCTTGGTTAATGCTCGCTTATCCGAGAGAAGTGCCCGTCGGGTGAATTGGTTTGGTAAGGCAGGGCGCGCGCTATTCCAGGCCTTTACAGGAATCTTGGCGCAAACAGAGTTTGATGCTCAGCGCTATCGCGGTCTTGGCGTACAGAATGTCCAGACTGTTGGAAATTTAAAGTTTGATGTGCCACTTGATCCAGGTCTTGTTATGCAAGGCAAAGCATGGCAGCTAGAATTACACGCCCATAAGCGTTTAATGGTTTGTGCAGCTAGCACTCGAGATGGTGAAGAGGGCATCATTCTCAAGGCCTGGAAAGATTTAATATTAAGCCATACCATTGAAGTGCCCCCATTGCTTTGTTTGGTGCCAAGACATCCAGAGCGTTTTTCAGAGGTGGCGGATCAAATTCATAATGCTGGTTTTAAATTCCGTCGGCGCTCAGAGTGGGTTGGGGTTCCTCAGACCATTGCCGACATAGAGGTCATTCTTGGGGACTCTATGGGTGAGATGCCTCTGTATTACAGCGCTGCAGATTTAGTCGTGATGGGCGGAAGCCTATTGCCATTTGGGGGGCAGAATTTAATTGAAGCCTGCGCTGCTGGGTGTCCTGTATTACTGGGCGAATATACCTATAACTTTCAACAGGCAGCATTAGATGCATTAGAGTCAGGCGCTGCCAAAAGATTGATGGGGGACTTGATTCTTGGTGGGCCCGTTGCTCTAGTGGAAGCTTTGAAGTCCTTGTTATTAAATCCTGGAGAGTTGGCAAAGATGGCCCGTGCTGCAAAGGGCTATTCGATTGAACATCAGGGCGCAACGCAGAACATCCTTACTGCCCTTGAGCATCAAAACTTCAGCCTGACTTGATCGGGCCGAAGTTACTTAATTAATAGCTAAACCTGAGCTCCAAAATTAGGATCATCATTACGTGAAGCGTCATCGGGCTTACGTTCGCCCTTGATAAGATCTTCTCGTGTCACGCCTAGCCACATTGCCAAAGCTGCTGCCACAAATACAGAAGAGTAAATACCAAACAAAATACCAATAGTTAGCGCTAGGGCGAAGTAAAAGAGTGTTGGGCCACCAAATATCAGCATTGCTAAAACCATCATCTCAGTACTCCCGTGGGTAATAACGGTTCGGCTAATCGTGCTGGTAATCGCGTTATCAATGATTTCGCGTGTATTCATCTTTCGATATTTTCGGAAGTTCTCGCGAATGCGGTCAAAAATCACAACAGATTCATTCACGGAATAACCGAGAACAGCCAAAACGGCAGCCAATACTGATAGGGAAAATTCCCATTGGAAAAAGGCGAAGAAACCAAGAATAATGACAACGTCATGTAAGTTTGCAATGATGCCAGCGAGTGCAAATTTCCACTCAAACCGAAATGATAAATAAACCACAATGCCAATGACCACAAAGATCAAGGCTTTCAATCCATCCATGGCTAGTTCTTGACCAACTTGTGGGCCTACGTATTCAACACGCTGGAGCTTGACGCCGGATGTAGCCGGATCAAGTGCTTGCATGACGGCTGCACTTTGCTCGGCGGAGGAAATAATTTTACCTTCAGCATTTTTTTGTAAAGGCAGTCGAATCATTACATCGCGTGAGCTACCAAAGTTTTGAATTTGAGTATCTGCGTAACCTAGTTTTTCGACATTAGTCCGGATGGATTCTAGAGGAGCGGTTTGTGGATAACTCACCTCCATCACTGTGCCACCTGTAAATTCAATCGAGAGGTGTAAGCCGTTATGCCAAAGGAAGAAAACAGCAGCTAAAAAGGTAATAAAGGAAATTGCATTCAGCACCAAAGCATGGCGCATAAAGGGAATATCTTTTTTGATCCTAAAAAATTCCATAGTTTATTTCTCCTTTGGGCGCCAAACTTGGCCAATAGCGAGTTTTTGAACCTTCTTGTGTCTGCCGTACCAAAGATTAACAAGGCCACGAGAAAAGAAGACGGCTGAGAACATGGAAGTCAGAATACCCAAGCAATGCACTACTGCAAACCCCTTGATTGGACCAGATCCAAATGCGAGCAGAGCTAAACCAGCAATGAGAGTAGTGACATTTGAATCCAGAATGGTTGCCCATGCTTTGTCAAAGCCAACCGCAATCGCTGTTTGAGGGGCGGCGCCGTTACGCAATTCTTCACGAATTCGCTCATTGATCAATACGTTGGAATCAATTGCCATTCCTAGTGCCAGTGCCATCGCAGCAATGCCAGGAAGGGTAAGCGTTGCTTGAAGCATGGACAAAACAGAGATGAGTAGCAATAAGTTTACCGCTAAAGCAACCACTGAGAATGTGCCAAATAAGAGATAGTAGATCACCATAAAAATGGCAATACAAGCAAAGCCAATTAAAAGGGATTTGAAGCCCTTTTCAATGTTCTCTGCACCCAAACTTGGTCCGATGGTGCGCTCTTCAATAATTTCCATCGGCGCTGCCAATGAACCGGCACGTAATAAAAGAGCCAAATCATTGGCACTTTCAGTAGTAGCTTGGCCAGTAATTTGGAACTTAGAGCCAAACTCACCTTGAATAGTGGCGATCGTTAGTACTTCGCCCTTACCCTTTTCAAATAAGATCATGCCCATGGGCTTACCAATATTCTCACGTGTAACCTCTTGCATGACGCGGCCACCAGCAGCATCTAAGGAAATGTTTACTGCGGGACGTTGATTCTGATCAAAGCCAGCGCTGGCATCAGTAATGCGATCACCGCTGAAAATGACCGATTTCTTAAAGACGCCCATACGGTTTTCCCCAAAACGAAAGACATCCATTCCAGGTGGAGGTGTTTCTCCAAGGGCAATAGTGGAGACAACTGGGTCAGCTAATCTTGACTCTAAAGTGGCGGTCCGACCAATGATGTCTTTCGCACGAGCGGTATCCTGAACGCCTGGTAGCTGAACCACAATACGCTCAGCCCCTTGTTGCTGAATAACGGGCTCCTTAACGGCCAGTTCATTGACACGCTTATTCAGAGTAATGATATTTTGCTTAACGGCGCTGTCTTGGATTTCTTTTAATGCTGCTGGTTTAAATTCCCCAACTAATTTTGGCGAGAGGCCTGTAGGTTTTACTTGCCAAAGGAGTTCAGGTTGGCTCGCCATCAATACGGAGCGGGCTTTTTCAGCATCTTCAAGACTGCTAAAGCTTAAGGTAATCGTATCTTGCCCACGCTCAATGCCCTGATGCCGCACGGATTTATCACGCAGTTGGCTTCGAATATCGCCTGCAAGCGAAGTAACTTTCTTTTGTACGGCACCCTTCATGTCGACTTGCAGGAGGAAATAGACGCCACCCCGCAGATCAAGACCTAACGGCATCGGTAATGCGTTGATTGCATTAAGCCATCCCGGAGTATTTGAGAGTAGGTTTAATGCAACTGTGAAGTTTGGATCATTCTGATCAATATTCAATTTTTGCTGTAATAGATCACGGGCGCGCAATTGGATGTCTGTATTGCTAAAACGGATTTTAATTGAGCCCACATGGCCCGTTGATTCAAGGAACATGCCAGTGCTGGTAATGTTGTCATCTGCCAGAATCTTTTCGACACGAGACTGGGTCGCCAAATCAACCTTAATGGTTGGTTTGGCGGACGATACTTGAACCGCAGGCGCCTCACCATAAAAATTTGGTAGCGAATACAGCCCCCCAATTAACAATGCAAACAGGATGACGATGTATTTCCAGAGAGGGTAGCGGTTCATATTGAGATACTTTTAAGCAGACTTCAGTGTGCCTTTTGGCAACACAGTAGTAATAGCGCCTTTTTGCATTTGTACTACAGTGCCGGCTGAAATTTCAACGCTAATAATCTGGTCTTTTAATGCAGTAACTTTGCCGATGATGCCGCCGCTAGTGACTACTTCATCACCTACAGCTAATGCTTGAAGCATTGCTTTAGATTCTTTTTGACGCTTCATTTGAGGGCGGATCATGATGAAATACAAGACAGCAAACATCAAAATAAGGGGGAGAAAACTCATTAAGCCACCGGAATCTGTGCCCGCGGCTGAAGCCTGAGCAAAAGCATTGCTAATCCACATACAAAACCTCCATTAATTATCAATTGGAAACTGCTGACGTTTTCGACTTTTAAAGCGAAGCCGTAAGCCAGCAATTCTAAACTGTATAGGGCTTTGAGCTTGATTTAGCGGTGCCTGCCTGCCTAAGAGGGTATTAATCTTGTCCAGGCTCAACCCCGCGCTGGCGATTCTTGCGAAATTCCTCCCGATAGGCGCTAAATCGATCCTTGCTTAAGGATTCCCGAACCTCCTCCATTAGCTGAAGGTAGTAGGAGAGGTTATGGATGGTATTGAGCTGGGATCCTAGGATCTCATTTGCCTTCTGAAGGTGATTTAAATAGGATCTAGTGAAGTTCTGGCAGGTATAACAGGTGCAAGTAGGGTCAACAGGACGAACATCGTCCTTATAGCCAGCATTGCGCAACTTGAGGTCGCCAAAGCGGGTAAAAAGCCAACCATTACGAGCATTGCGGGTAGGCATCACGCAGTCAAACATATCGATTCCCAGGCTGACGCCTAAGATTAAGTCTTCAGGGGTGCCAACACCCATCAGGTAGTGTGGCATATGTTCGGGCAACTTAGGAGCTGTGAAATTGAGGATGCGCTCAAATTCAGGCTTGGGTTCCCCCACCGAAAGGCCGCCAATGGCAATGCCATCAAAACCTTGACCGCTAACAGCATCCAGGGAAAATTCCCGCAAATTTTCAAACATCCCTCCTTGCACAATGCCAAATAGACCATTCCCTGTCTGTAGCTCACGAAAACGCTTAAGTGAGCGATCACCCCAGCGCAGAGACATTTCTAGGGAGGCGCGCGCGGTTTTTTCTGAAGTGGCTTGTCCTTTCACCTCATAAGGGGTGCATTCATCAAATTGCATGGCAATGTCACTATTGAGGATTGCCTGAATTTCCATAGACACTTCTGGTGACATGAATAACTTATCACCATTAATGGGTGAAGCAAAGGTAACACCTTCCTCGGAAATTTTTCGCAGAGCACCTAAGCTAAATACTTGAAAACCGCCAGAGTCAGTCAGGATTGGTTTATCCCAGCCCATAAAACGGTGCAGGCCACCATGCTTTTTGACAACATCTAAACCAGGTCTTAGCCAAAGGTGAAAGGTATTGCCCAAAATAATTTGCGCCTTAGCTTCTTTCAGATCCCGCGGTGTCATAGCTTTAACCGTGCCATAGGTGCCAACGGGCATAAAGATCGGGGTTTGAACACTGCCATGGGGTAGATCGAGCTGACCCAAGCGTGCTGGGCTGGCAGAGTCGCGCGCCAAAATATTGAAGTTAACAGGTTTGGTCATGGGTTCGTATTTTCAAGTCGACTTAAGAACATCGCATCTCCATAGCTGAAGAAGCGATATTCCTGTTGAATGGCATGCTGGTATGCATTGCGGATATTGTCCATACCCGCAAAGGCACTCACCAGCATTAATAAGGTAGATTTTGGCAGATGAAAATTCGTTAAGAGGCAATCTACTGTTTTAAATGTATAGCCTGGGGTAATAAATAGATTAGTTTCGCCGCTGGCTTTGAGGCTCTGGGCTTGGCTCTCTAAAGCACGTAGGCTAGTGGTCCCTACTGCAATAATCCTGCCACCATGGCGTTGTGTTTCCTGGATGGCTGTCAGTGTATCCGCCGGAACTGCAAACCACTCGTAATGCATCTTGTGTTTACTTAGGTCTTCTTCACGCACAGGGGTAAAGGTGCCAGCACCCACGTGCAGGGTTACAGTAGCTTGCTTGACTCCTAATTTACTGAGTTGCTGCAGGATAACTTCATCAAAGTGAAGGCCTGCAGTGGGCGCTGCTACCGCCCCAGGATTTTTAGCAACCACTGTTTGATAACGTTTGGAATCTTCTTGATCTGGTTGATGTTCGATGTAGGGTGGCAGTGGAAGTTCACCAAAGCGTTCCAATAAGGAGAGTACATTTTCTGGAAAGCGCACTTCATAGAATCGACCGTCATACCCTATCATTTCCACTGGAAGGGTTTCTTCATTTTTATTATGGATATGGACCATGCTGCCGATTTTAGGCACTTTGGACGCTCTAATCTGTACCCAAGCCTGCCGATCTCCACTGATGCGTTCAATCAGAAGCTCAACATTACCACCCGTCTCCTTTTTGCCATGTAAGCGTGCCGGAATCACTCTAGTGTCATTAAGGATCAATAAATCCCCTGGCTTAAAAAGGCCGAGAATGTCCCGAAACTGACGGTCAATCAATTGGGCGGCTTCCCCCCCTTCCACCTTAACCTCTAAGAGGCGGCTATCGGTTCTGTTCGCCAAAGGATGCTGGGCGATTAGATTGGGCGGGAGGTCGTAATTGAAGTCGGAGAGTTGCATAGTATTACCATCAGGTACTGGATTTTAACGATGACGACCAAGCGACCACCAACACTGCTAGAAAAGATGGGTTTAAACACTCCCATGGCGCTAGCTTTGCACCTCCCTGCACGCTATGAGGATGAAACAGAGCTTTATACGGTTGAGGAAGCTTTGGACTTAGGCAAATTTAACTCTATTCAGACTCAAGGCACAGTTATTCGAAATCAGGTGCTGTTTCGCCCCAGAAGACAGATGTTAGTCACGATAGAGGATGACACTGCCACCTTGCAACTTCGTTTTCTCAATTTTTACCCTAGTCAACAGAAGCAAATGGCAGTCGGCTCCCATATTCGCGTTCGTGGAGAGGTCCGCGAGGGGTATTTGGGTGCCGAGATGGTTCATCCTACGGTGCGCGTGGTGACGTCAGATTTATCTCTGCCTACTAGTTTGACGCCTGTCTATCCCGCTAGTGCCGGGGTTTCACAAGCGAGTATTCGAAAGGCGGTCAATCAAGCTTTACAAGACACTAGCCTCAAAGATAGTCTGGCGGAATTTTTACCAGCCAAATTGATGGCCGAACTATTGCCAGCGAATGATTGGCCTCAACTTCAAGATGCGATTACTTATTTACACCAACCGCCAGCGGAGGCTGATACTCATGCGCTATTAGAGCGTACTCATCCTGCTTGGCGTCGTGTGCAGTTCGAGGAATTGTTGGCACAGCAAATTTCATTAAAGAGGGCCCACACGATTCGCAGACAAAGGCTAGCCCCAAGTTTTAAGTCTAAAGGTACTTCAGGACTTGAAAAGGGCTTGCTTAAGGCATTGCCCTTTCTGTTGACGGACGCTCAAAAGCGTGTCTGGGCTGAGATTGGGCAAGATTTATCTCAAACCTTTCCTATGAACCGCCTTCTCCAGGGGGATGTGGGTAGTGGCAAGACGGTCATTGCTGCTCTTGCTGCAGCACGAGTGATGGATTATGGCTTTCAGGCAGCAATCATGGCGCCAACTGAGATTCTGGCGGAGCAACACTATCTAAAGATGAAGGAGTGGTTCGAGCCTTTGGGTATCGCCGTAGCTTGGTTATCCGGGAGCTTGAAGGCAAAAGAAAAAAGACTGGCACAGAAAGTAATTGAAAGTGGTGAAGCTCAACTCATCATCGGTACGCATGCACTTATTCAGGATAAAGTGAGTTTTGCCAAATTAGGATTAGCAGTAATTGATGAGCAGCATCGCTTTGGTGTACGACAACGTTTAGAAATTCAACAGCGAGTAGGATCTGAGTTGTTCTACTGTCATCAAATGATGATGTCCGCCACGCCGATTCCCCGAACGCTGGCCATGACGTATTACGCTGATCTTGATGTCTCGGTCATTGATGCGCTCCCACCGGGGCGAAAACCGATTACTACCAAGGTTGTAAAAGCTACGCGACGTGATGAGGTCATTGGAGGTTTGTACGATTGGCTCACTAAAGGTTTGCAGGCATATTGGGTCTGCCCGTTAATTGAAGAATCTGAAGTATTGCAATTACAGACAGCCGTAGAAAGTTTCGAACAGCTCACCCTTGCATTGCCAAATTTTAAAGTGGGATTGGTCCATGGTCGCCTTAAAAGCGAAGAAAAAGCGGCTGTTATGGCTGCTTTCAAGGCCAATGAAATTCAATTGCTAGTTGCTACCACCGTTATTGAGGTGGGCGTAGACGTGCCCAATGCGGCGCTGATGGTGATTGAACATGCGGAGCGTTTTGGTTATTCCCAGATACATCAATTAAGAGGGCGCGTGGGTCGCGGTTCAGCCGATTCAGTTTGCATCTTGATGTATGCCGAACCGCTTTCCTTGGCTGCAAAGGAGCGTCTGCAGACTTTACGAGAAACCTCGGATGGTTTTGTAATTGCCGAGCGAGATCTTTCACTACGTGGCCCCGGTGAATTATTAGGGGCAAAGCAGTCTGGGGATGCTATGTTACGGTTTGTGGATTTGCAGCGGGATGCATGGTTGATTGAATTAGCTCAACATGCGGCTGAACTTTTGCTGGATAAACACAGCGATCTTGTAGAGCGCCATCTTGAGCGTTGGCTGGGCTCCCGCACAGAATTTTTGAAGGCCTGATAATCACGCCATGATTCTTGCAAAACTTCGTTATATTATTTCGGTTTTTAGTGGGCGCCATTTTGAACAGGCAGTACAAGCCTACGATGATTTACGGCCGACCTTATCTGTATCCATTAAGAGGCTGGAACAGGGGCTTAGCACCCAAATATATGAGTGTACTAATACTGAATGTACCGTGACGATTCTAGGAACATTGATGGCCGCTGGTAGAGTTGGCATGTCCGTCTTGCCGAAAACGTCCATTACTGATCGAATGACTAAGAAGGGTTTGATACGCCATGGTCCTCATCAAGTACCCGGTCGCACAAGTTGGGTGTACTTGGTTCAGGGTAAGAGTTATCAACGCAGTGCTGCTATAAAAAAACTGGTTCAAATTACTCGGCAGCGTGATCTATCGATAGTGATTCTGAGCAATGCGTGATCGCCTAGTTTCTTATAGTTACCTCATTCGCTTAAACAAGCCCATTGGAACGCTCTTGTTGCTATGGCCTACTTTCTGGGCTCTATGGTTGGCAAGTGGCGGATTTCCTCGGTGGCCCATTCTCATGATCTTTACGGGTGGAACTTTTTTAATGCGCAGTGCGGGTTGTGCAATAAATGACTATGCGGATCGAGAGTTTGATCGGCATGTAAAAAGGACCAAAGAGCGCCCAGTAACGAGCGGAAAAATTTCTGGCAAAGAAGCGCTTGGTATAGCTATGAGTCTTGCATTGATTGCTTTTTTATTAATTCAGCCCCTCAATGCGCTTACAAAAGAGCTTTCAGTATTCGCTTTATTGGTGGCTATTATTTATCCATTCACCAAACGATTTTTAGCTATTCCTCAAGCTGTTCTTGGGATTGCTTTTGGTTTTGGTATTCCAATGGCTTATGCCGCTGTTCTTGACTTCATTCCACCAGAGGCCTGGATTTTATTTTTAGGAAATCTATTTTGGGCAATTGCATATGACACGGCTTATGCCATGGTCGATCGCGACGATGATCTGAGGCTAGGACTGCATACATCTGCAATTACTTTTGGACGTTTTGATGTCATGGCAATTGCCTTGAGTTATGTAATCTTATTTTTGAGTCAGGCACTAGTCGCTTACTTAGCTAATCTTAGTTATTACTTTTATTTGGGGTGGATAGCTGCGGTGATCTGTGCCGTTTATCACCTTAAATTGGTTTCCACCAGAAAATCTGACGCATGCTTTAAGGCGTTCCGCCACAACAATTGGTTGGGCGGCTTTCTTTTTTTGGGGATTGTGCTCGGCCTAACGCTCAGATAGCTAGTGTTAGGCTAGCTTTTACCCAACTCATCACCCATCGTTTTGCCACGATTGCTGGCGGCATGAATCGCCTTTTCAAGAGCGCCATGCCAATCTAATTGCTTGAGAATATCCAAGGCAGCAGCAGTAGTGCCACCTTTTGAGGTTACGCGTTCGCGCAATACTCCTGCATGTTCTTCAGAGTTATGCGCCAGTTGGGTGGCACCTTCTAAAGTCGCATATGCCAGTTTGCGTGCAGTGGTTGAATCTAGTCCCAATTTTTCGCCACTCGACTGCATTGCCTCTAAGAAGGCGAATACGTAGGCAGGACCACTTCCAGATACTGCGGTCACAGCATCCATGAGCTTTTCTTCATGAACCCATATTGTTTGACCAACGGCATTACAAATGGTTTGCGCAAGAGCGCGATCAGACTGATTGACTGCGGCATCTGCAAATAAACCAGTAATTCCTTTGCCAATTAAGGCTGGAGTATTTGGCATGGCGCGCACGCAACGCTCGTGATCAAGCCAGCGACTCATATCCTTAATTCGAATGCCTGCTGCGATACTGAGAATAAGAGGCCCAGGAGCACTTGCATGTTTTAACTTTGAACTCAAACCTTTGGCAATAAGATTAAAGTCTTGAGGTTTGATGGCCATAACTACAACATTATTTTGAGAAAAATTAAATGCAATCTGATCTAGGCCCCCAATTACCTGCACCCCAAAATCTTTATGCAATTGAATGGCGGTACTTGCGTTTGCTTCGACAACAGAAAGCTGATTTGCCTCAAATCCATTGGCCAATAAGCCACTGATGAGGGCTCGGCCCATATTCCCGCCACCAATAAAAGTGATATGGGTTTCCGTATTATTCAGTTTTGTGCTCATCATGCGTTTATCTTATCGCGCTTCCCAAATATAGCCGTTCCTACCCGTACGATCGTGCTGCCTTGGGCAATCGCAGTCTCCATATCATCTGACATGCCCATGGATAGAGTGTCAAAGAATTCATAGCCACGCTCATTGAGGTGCTTAATCTTTATTTGAAGAAAACATTCCCTCACCAAACCGAATGCGGCGCTTTGCATAACCATATCAAGATTCGGGGCGGGTATAGCCATCAAACCTCTAAGGGTTACGCGGGGTAGTTTGGAAATCGCCATGCAAAGCGCTTCGGCCTCAGCCAAAGGGATGCCGCTTTTACTGTCTTCTTGGCTGATGTTGACCTGAATGCATAACTGAAGATCGCCTAAGTCTGGGAATTCTCCACGCTGCACCGAAAGACGTTCTGCGATTTTAAAGCGATCAATGCTATGAACCCAGTCAAAGTGCTCTGCGACCTCCCTAGTCTTATTGCTTTGTAGGGGGCCAATAAAATGCCATTCTAACCAAGGACGTAATTTAGCTAACCCTGTAATTTTTTCTACTGCCTCTTGGACATAATTTTCCCCAAAAGCAGTCTGCCCAGCATGCATCGCCTCTTCAATGGCGTGAGCGGGAAATGTTTTGCTTACTGCTAATAATAAAATATCTTCAGGTTCACGCTGAGCAGCCAGGGCAGCCAATTCGATTCGCTGCCTCACTGCCATGAGGTTGGCGGTAATGTGACTCATCGTATGGAGAGCTGTTTTGCGGAAATCAATTGATCCACAATTTCAATCCAATGCAGCACCGGTGTCTCTTCATGTTGTAGATGGGTAATACAGCCGATATTGCCTGACACAATTACTTGTGCACCCGATTCTTCACATGCAACATTTAAATGGCTTAACTTATTACGTCTTAATTGCTCAGAAAGCACTGGCTGTGTGACGGAGTAGGTCCCTGCCGAACCACAACAAAGGTGACTATCGGCGCATAAGCGAACACCGATACCGATGCTAGATAAAAGACCTTCTACCTTGCCGCGAATTTGCTGGCCATGCTGCAACGTACAGGGCGGGTGATAGACTACGCCAGGCTTCGGCTCTGTGCCAATTATTTGTATGAGTTCATTGTGTAGGTTTGGCAGAATCTCTGAAATATCTTTCGTTAATTCGGATATCCTTCGAGCTTTTGTTGCGTAAGTAGGGTCATTAGAAAATAGATGACCATAGTCCTTTACCATTACGCCGCAACCTGATGCCGTCATGACGATTGCTTCAACACTACCTTCTTCTACTAGTGGCCACCATGCATCAATATTCTGCTTTGCATTGCTCAGGCCTCCCGCTTGATCGTTGAGGTGGTAGCGCAACGCGCCACAGCAAGTTGCATTAGTTACGCTGATCAATTGAATCTTGAGCGCGTTTAAGACCCTTGCAGTTGCTGAGTTAATGTTGGGTAGCATGCTAGGTTGTACGCAGCCCTCTAGTAAAAGCATTTTTCGAGAATGGATAGTCTGCGGTCTGTCATAGGGCTCGGTTGAGTTGGCCAATGCTCTACTTTTAATTTGCGGAATCTTTCGTGCAATCCCTTTTGGCATGATTGGGCGAATGAATCTGCCTAATATCATTGCTGAATTAAACAAGATTGGACTAGTTAATCCTTCTTTTAATGCCCAACGGGTCAGGCGTTGTGAGAGAGGGCGGGGGGGTGTATTTTCCTCGGCCCACTTACGGCCAATATCAATCAAGTTTCCGTACTGAACGCCACTGGGGCAGGTACTCTCACAATTTCTGCAAGTTAAACAACGATCTAAGTGCAGGCGTGTTTTTTCGGTAGGTGCTTGACCTTCGGCTATTTGCTTGATCAGGTAAATGCGACCGCGAGGACCATCAAGCTCATCGCCTAGTAATTGATAAGTAGGGCAGGTAGCTGTACAAAAACCGCAGTGAACGCATTTGCTTAGAATGTGGGCAGCCTCTATCCCTTCAGGGGTATTGGCAAATTGGGGGGCGAGTTGAGTTTGCATATCAATATCTAGGGAAGGCGGGAGGTTACAAAAACGCCCGCAGGATCAAAGGCGCTTCGCAAGCGTGCTTGCACTGCCTCTAATGCAATAGAGTGAGCTTGCTCTGTAAGCAAAGTGAAGCGTTGATTTAAAGGATCCACGTTGACTCCTTGTCGAAAACGGGTAGCATGTCCACCATTGCTTGATGCAATCTGTTTAATTAAAGCAAAGGTAGCCTCATCTCCAGGAGCCTTAACCCATCTTTGTTGACCGTGCCACTCCAGTACCATTTCCCCGTTCGCTTTAGGAATATTTAGGGGTCCGCATGCTGCTGGAAGTGCCAAGCGGTAAAGGGTCTCATCAGCTGTCAGGTTATTAAATGAGCTGAGCTCTTGTTCGCGTAAATCATTCCAAAATTTTAATGCCAAGTGGGGATCAAGTTCTTCCATGTTGATCGATGCACCCATTAGCGGAATCGCGGTTTTGACTGCCGCTATAGCACCCTCTAAACGAATGGTGAGTTCGCCATCTTGATTGGCATTACCAATCCAGCCGCTAGCGGAGAGAGGCAAAGGTTGGCCTGCCCACTCATTAAGCAGCAATAATGCGCGAGCTTGAGAGATCTTGCACCTTAGGCTAATAGTTGCGGCAGGTTTTGGTAATACCTTGACAGAGGCCTCTAGCAATAAAGATAAGGTACCTAAAGATCCTGGCAGGAGCCGGGAGACATCGTATCCAGCTACATTTTTTATCACTTTTCCGCCAAAAGCCAAGTCTTGACCCTTACCATCCATGATGCGTACACCAAGTACAAAGTCCCGCAGACTTCCAGCGCTGATGCGACTGGGTCCAGCAAGACCAGCGGCAAGAACACCACCAAAGGTGGCCGCTTCCCCAAAGTGAGGAGGCTCAAAAGCAAGCACTTGGTTTTTATCTGCCAGAGCTGTTTGAATTTCTTTTAAAGGGGTGCCAGCACACGCAGTAATTACGAGCTCTTCAGGTTGATATTCCAAAATCCCAGAATAAGAGCTCGTATGTAGTTTTTCAAAATGATTGAGATTTCCATACCAGGATTTAGTGCCCCCGCCTTCAATAGAGAGAGATGTTTTATTTTGGGCTGCATTTAAGATTTGTTCGCGGAATGCATGGATGCTTTGATTGGAGTTAGACATTAGAAGCGCTCCAACTCTGGGTGCGCTAGCTTGCCACCGCTAATGCGCATACGACCATATTCAGCGCACCGATTCAGGGTGGGGATGCCCTTGTCGGGATTGAGTAAATGCTTTGGATCAAATGCGCTTTTGACTCCCCAAAATGATTCGCGCTCCCCCTCGCCAAATTGAATGCACATCGAATTAATTTTTTCAATACCCACGCCATGTTCACCAGTAATGGTTCCGCCAAGTTCTACGCAAGCCTCCAAAATTTCAGTGCCGAACTCTTCAGCACGATGCCATTCGTCTGGATCGGCACCATTAAATAAAATGAGAGGGTGCATATTTCCATCGCCCGCATGAAATACATTAAGACAGCCAAGCTTATATTTTTTTTCCATCGCCTGAATACGTTTAAGCAGGGTGGCAATATGTCTACGGGGAATAGTGCCATCCATGCAGTAGTAATCAGCTGCAATTCGTCCGGCTGCAGGAAAAGCATTTTTTCGACCACTCCAAAATTTAAGACGTTCAGTTTCATCTTTAGAAATCTGAATACAACTAGCTCCGGATTGCTCAAGTACTTGAGTCATCCGCTCAATTTCTTCAGCAACCTCTTCTGGGGTGCCATCAGATTCGCATAGCAGAATCGCTTGCGCATCAAGATCGTACCCGGCGTGGACGAATTCTTCAACAGCTCTAGTAGTCGCTTTATCCATCATCTCTAGCCCAGCAGGAATAATCCCAGCGGCAATAATGGCTGCCACAGCATTGGCACCTTTTTCAATGTCATCAAAGCTAGCCAAAATGACGCGCGCTAATTTGGGTTTAGCGATTAATTTGACGGTTACCTCAGTAACTACTGCGAGCATTCCTTCGCTACCCATGATGATTGCCAACAAGTCCAAGCCAGGGGTATCTGGGGCCAAACTACCAAACTCCACAATATTGCCGTTCATTAGAACGCCACGAACTTTTAAAACATTATGCAGAGTAAGGCCATACTTTAGGCAGTGGACACCACCAGAGTTTTCATTGACATTACCGCCAATTGAGCAAGCAATTTGGGAGGAGGGGTCTGGTGCGTAGTAGAGGCCTAAGTGGGCAACTGCTTCGGAGATTGCTAGATTACGTACTCCAGGTTGAACTACCGCAGTTCGGGTAAATGGATCGATGCTAATAATTTTCTTCAGTTTGGCTAGAGAAAGTACTAAACCCTGTGAGATAGGCATGGCGCCACCCGATAAACCAGTACCCGACCCTCTTGGGACAACTGGAATTTCAAGATCAAAGCAAATCTTGAGAATTTGCGCTACTTGCCCTTCGGTTTCTGGTAAAGCAACAGCTAAAGGCATCTTTCGGTAGGCGGCTAAACCATCACATTCATAAGGGATGGTGTCTTCCGGCTCCCAAAGTAATGCGTGTTCAGGAAGAATTGGGCGCAATGCGGATACCAATTTGGATTGAAGGGCGGTAATAGTCGCAAGGTCTGGGGGTGGGGTCACCATATTCATGTAGATCATTTTAGCCATTTACCTATAATTAGTCGCATGGGAAATAGACTTTCAAAAATTGCCACCAGAACTGGTGACGCTGGGATGACAGGCTTAGGCGATGGCAGCCGCGTTGAAAAGGATCATTTGCGGATTTGCGCCATGGGTGATGTCGATGAATTGAACTCAGAGATTGGTGTTTTGATGGCTGAGAGCATCCCTGAGGCTATTGCAGATGAGCTGCAGGCACTATTTTTGCAGGTGCAGCATGATCTTTTTGACTTGGGTGGTGAGCTCTGTATCCCGAACTACACTTTACTTAAGCTTGAGCAGGTTGCCCAATTGGATGTTTGGCTTGAAAAATATAACTCCACCCTTCCCCCGCTCACTGAATTTATTCTTCCAGGCGGAACACGTGCGGCTGCACAAGCACATGTATGCAGAACCGTTTGTAGAAGAGCGGAGCGCTCAATCGTGCGATTGGGCTGGGAGGAGCCTTTGTATGACTCCCCTCGTCAATATGTCAATCGTTTATCTGATCTGCTCTTTGTATTATCACGAGTGCTCAATCGCGCAGCTGGTGGCCAGGATGTTCTTTGGAAACACGAAAAAAAAGAGACTAAATAAATTAGTCTCTTTTTTGAAGTGCTAATTTTTTATTTCTTAGCGCGTCGACGGTTCTTGACTGCCAATGCAAGGCGCTGCAATACATTTACTGAATCTTCCCAGTTAATGCATGCATCAGTAATGCTTTTTCCATACTCAAGAGTATTTGGATCATCTTTTCCAGGTGTGAACTTTTGCGCGCCATCCTGAAGGTGACTTTCAATCATCACACCAAAAATCTGACATGATCCTGATTCAATTTGCTCGGCAATATTGTCAGCAACAATAATTTGACGTTCATGCTTCTTGCTGGAATTGGCATGCGATAGATCCACCATTAAACTGCCTGGAAGCTTTGCAGCTTCAAGCTCGGCGCATGCAGCTGCAACATATTGAGCTTCGTAGTTAGGTTCTTTGCCACCACGTAGAATCACGTGACAGTCTTTATTGCCTTTTGTCTCAACAATAGAAACCTGACCATTTTTATGAACAGACAGGAAGTGGTGTGGGCGACTTGCAGCTTGGATAGCATCCGTTGCAATTTTGATATTGCCATCAGTGCCGTTTTTAAAGCCGATAGGAGCGGACAGACCAGATGCGAGTTCACGGTGAACCTGACTCTCGGTTGTGCGCGCACCAATAGCGCCCCACGAAATAAGATCAGCAATGTATTGCGGGGAAATCACATCTAAGAATTCACTGCCAGCTGGCATACCCAGACGATTTATTTCCATTAAGACTTGACGTGCAATGCGCAGACCCTCTTCGATGCGATAGCTCTCATCAAGATAGGGGTCGTTAATTAAACCTTTCCATCCAACAGTAGTGCGTGGTTTTTCAAAATACACACGCATCACAATTTCGAGTTCGCCAGCAAAGCGTTCACGCTCAACTAATAATCGTTGGCAATACTCAAGTGCTGCACGTGGATCATGGATCGAACAAGGTCCGATAATCACCAATAAACGGTCATCCTTACCGTGAATAATATTGCGAATTTTGGTGCGCGTTTTGCTGATTAAGGTTTCAGTAGGCGTTCCAGAAATCGGAAAAAATCGAATCAAATGTTCTGGCGGAGGCAGGACAGTAATGTTTTGGATACGTTGATCATCTGTATCCGACGTTTTATCAACGGCGGCATACCAATTAGCGGGATTCGTGTTTTGTTGGCTCATCTAGCTATTTTAAGCCGTATCAAGCAGTTCCCCCAACTGTGAGGCTATCAATACGCAATGTAGGCTGCCCAACACCAACAGGCACGCTCTGACCCTCTTTGCCACAAACCCCAACACCACCATCTAATTTGAGGTCATTTCCGATCATGGAGACCTGCTTCAAGGACTCTGGACCACTTCCGATGATCGTGGCGCCTTTGACGGGGTATTGGATCTTGCCATTTTCAACCCAGTAGGCCTCGGAGGCTGAAAATACGAATTTACCACTAGTAATATCCACTTGACCACCACCAAAGTTCACCGCATAGAGGCCACGTTTGATGCTGGCAATGATTTCTTGAGGATCATCCTTGCCAGCCAACATGTAGGTATTGGTCATGCGTGGCATAGGCAAAGAGGCAAAACTTTCGCGACGACCATTGCCTGTCAGGGGCATTTTCATGAGTCGTGCATTAAGACTATCTTGAATGTAGCCCTTTAAAATACCGTCTTCGATCAAGGTAGTGCATTGGGTAGGCGTACCTTCATCATCAATATTTAAGGAGCCTCGGCGTCCAGACAGAGTGCCATCATCGACTACGGTGACGCCCTTTGCTGCAACGCGTTGTCCGATGCGGCCAGCAAAAGCAGAAGAGCCTTTGCGATTGAAGTCACCCTCTAATCCATGACCCACCGCCTCGTGGAGTAGAACTCCAGGCCAGCCTGGACCCATCACTACAGTCATTGGTCCTGCAGGCGCAGCCCTTGAATCTAAATTGACAAGGGCGCTATCAACGGCCTCATCCACATATTTATTAATGAGATCGGTGCTAAAGTAGTTGTAATCATGGCGAGCGCCACCACCCGAGGAGCCTGATTCTCTTCGGCCATTTTGCTCTGCAATAACATGTACAGAAACCCGTACAAGTGGTCGAATATCAGCAGCCAACAAGCCATCAGCACGAACTACCAGTACAACATCAAACTCGCCTGCCAGACTAGCCATCACTTGAATGATGCGTGGATCGCGCGCCTTCGCTCGGCGCTCAATACTTTCCAGTAAGGCAATTTTTTCTTTGGGCGCAAGGGAATCTAATGGGTTGATATCAGAGTAGAGGGCATTGGAGACGGGGCTAAAAACCTTGCTAGCCACAGCGTATTTGCCACCTTGAGGGCCAATGACGCGAGTCGCTTTCGCAGCTCTACTCAACGCTTCTAAATTAATTTCGTCAGAATAAGCAAAAGCCGTTTTATCTCCATAAATTGCGCGCACACCCACGCCCTGATCGATATTAAAGCTACCGGACTTGACGATACCTTCTTCAAGACTCCAGCTTTCGCTGCGGGTATGCTGAAAATACAGATCCGCATCGTCTAAGCGATGCATAAACATATCTCCAAAGGTGCGGTGTAAGTCTTGTTCGGATAAGCCGGTGGGCTCAAGCAAAATAGATTTAGCCACCTTCAAAAGGTCGGCCTGTTTTTTTGGCTTAGCCCAATTTTTTGGAAATAGTGCTTCTGGTGCATTCATTGGGGTCTGA
Organism: uncultured beta proteobacterium; assembly: GCA_903846025.1. GTDB lineage: Bacteria > Pseudomonadota > Gammaproteobacteria > Burkholderiales > Burkholderiaceae > Polynucleobacter. The sequence goes on from CAIMZP010000074.1 coordinate 27,846, forward strand.
AGTACTTTCGATGGTTATAGCTTACGGTGTTTTAGGGCGGGTAGCTTAGAGCGTACCTCGTTTAATTTATCCTTGCTGAGAGTATTCGCGATAAATCCCTCCCCTTCAGAAAGATAGCTCAGAATCCCTCCCCAGGGGTCAATAATCATGCTATTACCCCAGGTTCGACGATGATTGAGATGGGTGCCCCCTTGCGCAGATGCCAGTACATAACATTGGTTCTCTATAGCGCGAGCGCGTAAGAGGATTTCCCAGTGATCTTTACCTGTAGTGTAGGTAAAAGCAGCGGGGATGATGTGGCAATCGACTTGACCAAGAGCCCTATAAAGCTCAGGAAATCTCAAGTCATAACAAATACTGAGGCCAAATCGCCACTCTGTCTTTTCAAACTTGATGTTTAGAACGCTGGGCTTATTGCCTGCTGTAATTGTTTCTGATTCTTCGTAACGCTCAGTCGCACTCTGAAAGCCAAATAAATGAATTTTGTCATACCGGGCGACCTGCCGACCATGGGGGTCGTATACCAGTGTGGTATTTAAAACTTTATTGGGTTCCGGTGCCTCTAGGGGGATCGTGCCCGCCACCAGATAAATGCCATTGGCTTTGGAAATTGCTGCGAGACGTTCTTGTAAGGGCCCACTTCCAAAAACTTCTTTTGCATCAAGCTTATCGCTATCCTTAAGACCCATGAGGCAAAAGTATTCTGGTAGGACTATCAGTTGAGCCCCCTCTTTAGCCGCAGCCCCTACTAATCTTTGGGCAGTTGCCATATTTTCCTGAAGATCGGGTGTCGAAACCATTTGAATTGAGGCAATCTTCAGCATGCCATGATTAGATAATGTGTTCATGTGCAAGGTCTTAATTATTGAGTCAGTAAAGGCGAAGGTTGCATGCTTGGGCTGTTAGAGGTGCTGGGTTTATTTTGCTCTATTAGCAATCCCTTGCTTCGAATCGTCTCTAATGTTTTTGCATCCAGCGGTTGACCTTTTTGATCTAAAGGAAGAACCTCAGGGTTGGTCCAAGAACCCTGAATCAGATAATCCGTTTGCATCGTGCGATTAATTTGATTGGTAATAAGATATTGCCCTAAGAGCGCCCCAAGCCCAATAATGGGGTTGATCGCAAATGCTGCTAGGGATCCAGCAGTAGCATCGATAGTAGGGAATATGGTGATGCGAAGATCTTGGGTCTCTTGTGGAATATTAATTTGGCCGATCATGGCGACTCGCGCTTGGTCTAAAACCATATTAAATTGCTTTGTTTGTGCGATGCCTTTAGTAACTTCAAACTTGCTAGTAAGGGAGTTAAATGGCGTTCCTTTGGTTGCAAGATTTCCCAAGCTACCCTGTAAATCCAGCGTTGCAAATTTCAGCAGACTTTGCAAACTAAGAACATCTAACAATTTAGCGCCGCTAGTATTGACTTCCAGTAGCCGTCCTTTCGTCAAGTTAATATTGGCAGTGCCATTAAGTGTTTCATAGTCTGGCGAAAAGATAGGTCCCAGCCAGTTTAATTTGGCATTCAAATTGCCTTGTCCGCCTTCAACAGACTTTGGTTCTGTCCAGTGAGCAATAATTTCTCCTGCATTTTTAATTTCCATATTTACATCAATGGAGCTATGTTCTTTAGCGGCTAACGTTTTCCCTTCCCATTTTCCTGAGGTAGTCGAACTGCCTTGAGGGTTTGAAATCTGCAGCAAATCAATCTTCAATAAATCCTTAGTAGTTTGGGATTTAATTTTTAATGCACCAAGTTGCGCTTTAGACCAAGAAAAGTCATCGATAGTTAGGTCAAGGCTGGGAATATCATTAGGACCAACAGGATCCTTTGCTTGAAGACTTCTTTGTGTTGTTTTCGCTTTTTTAGGCGCAGACTCTGTAGTCTGGATAGGCGACTCTATTGCCTCATCTGGAACTTTAAGGCGGGTTAAATGTCCGCTTATTAACCCACTGGGAGAAGAGGTGCTTATGGGGTACCAATACATTTGCCCGGCAATTTGCGGAGAGCTTAAGCGCAACTGCCAAATATTATTTTTATTATTTCCAGCTAAGTTGAAATCATTCCAGGATCTATTAAAAAGGATGACCTTTTTAATTTGCATCGTCATCAAAAAATCGTCTTCGTCTCCTGAAGAAGGCTTTGTATCCGCTAATTTTTCATAAGACTTACTATTCCCTAAAAAATCTTTCCAAATATCTAGGTTTAATTCGTTGCCAATGTAGTTCAGTGCAAAACCTTTTTGTGGAAGGGTTGCAGTGTCACCTATGCCTAGCGATTGATGCAATTCATTGTCGGAGTCAAGATTGCCCACTAGAAAATATTGGTCGCCAAATTTACCGCTCCAATCGGCGCGAACAGAATTAGCTTTGCTTAGGCTATAGGTTCTTAGGCTCACTTGACCAAGCATAGGTACGCCAGCTAACTTGTTGGCAGGTTTTGGGGCATTGCTTGCCCAATTGCGTAAATCAAATTGCAGATTAGTTTGACTACCTGTCTTATTAAAATTGATGGCACCTTCATACTTTGCTGAACCGCTCATGGCATTTAATATGGGGCTCGATTTAGAATGCAAATGATTGGAAAAATAATCCCTCATAAAGCTAGCGCTAATATCTCCGCTAACATTAAAGCTTGTTTTTTCTGGTGTAGAAGTGTTGCCAGATATCTTTAGTACTCCGCCGAGGAAATTTGCAGTGACTTCTTCAAATTCAGGATTTTTTTCCGTAATGCGAATTTTCCCTTTAAGATTTTCTAGTGGGGGAATATTGCCCCATTGGGCTTTGTTCCCCATAAAAGTTAGTTTGGCATCTAGGCTGACGTCGTCGTCGTTAGAGAGCGGAATCTTTACACCCAAATTGAGGTTAAGTGGCCCAGAAATAGAGAGATTTTTTTCCAGATTAGGCTGTTTTTTCCCTATCGGTGACGCAAAAAGATATTCCAGAATTTCTGGCGCGGCACCATCGACCTCTCCATTAATCTGCAGAGTAAGTTGTTTAGCGCTGACATTGGATATCTCAGAACGAATATTTGAAAGTACTACTTTCTTATAATTGGCTTTATCAATCATGACTTGAAGATTGGATTGAGCCATGTCTATCGTACCGTTCACATTTTTAAGTGCAGACCATATTCCCTGGTTGATGGGAAGAAGGGGCGCTGGCTTAAAGGTTGCACCAGAAATTGGGAGATGCAATGTGAGTTCGCCCACTTGACCTTTTGGATAAGGGGCTTGGTTTGGATCCCCTTTAATATGAATCGTCCCGTTTTGTATGGCTCCACTTTCAAAAGCTTTACTTAAGTACTGACGACTATCTTTACTCATACCTACTGGCAGATAGCGGTATGCATTTATCAGTTTGGCATTAGCGATCCTCATATCTAGCGTCATGAGATCGGTCTGCTTGGGCCCTGACAAGAGATAAGTGAGATCGAAGTTGGTATTGATGTCTGGGTTGCTTAATGCCACCTTCTTGGCGGAGATAAGCCACCCTTCTTTTTGCCTGGTCCAAGTGAACCCCCCACTTGCTTGATCTAGCTTAAATTGGGAGTCGGACAAAAAATCAGCCATTGCTATTTCAAGATTAGTTGAATTAAGCGTGAAACTACCTTGCTTTTGATTGCTACTGAGATTTCCAGACAAATGGGAAACGGTAGGGATGGATTTATTTATCCCTACAAAACTCACATCGTTTAATGTACCGCTAACAGTGAAATCTAATCTCTCAGGGTTAAGCCAAGTTCCGGGAATGGGTAATTTAGCAAGTGTTGATTTGCTTTCAGCCCAATTGAGATCAAGATTTTGAAGCTCACCATGAGCCTCAGATAACTTAATCCACTGTCGAACTTTTTTCGGCAAAGGAAGGTTCAGTGCAAATACTGAAATATCTTGAATTAATATTTTTGGAGAAGAAAAGCTGAATTCTTTAATTTCGCCACCTGTTTCTGGTGGTCGCCAGCGAAAAGTCATTGGGCTTAATTTTTCTAGTGGGGCCGTACTTAAACTGGCAATATTCCGCCATGCTAATGTTTGCATACTCACTGAAAGTAGTCCGCTATCCGTCTCTTGAACTAGATCGGTTTCAAGTCGTCCAAACTCAAGCGGATCTTCACTCTTATTGAGTTGGATGATAAGTTGATCTGCTGCCAAATTTAGTCGACCACCATCAGCCTTACCGCTATCCAAATTAAGCTTGCCTTTGGAGCTCAAATTACCCTCTAAAGCATAGAGGGGGAGCGTAAAGTCTTCTGAAAGCTGGTTGAGATTAAGTTTGGAAAAGTCCCATGCAAAGTTGCCAATCCAATCTCGCCAATTACCGGCCTGCCCACTGAGGCGATGGACAAAGTCCGCACTAATCTGAATGGGATCCTTACTCCAGGGGGCTGTTGCTGTTAGTGCAATTTGGTGGCGACGAATGCCATTTTCAATATGGAGATTATCAATGCTGATGGAGGTCTTAAGCTTTTTAGCCTGCTGATCGTCCCAAAAGATTTGGGCGTGAGTGACTCGAACATCATTCTGGTCAAGTAGCCAATTGCCGGAAGAATAATCATCTGATTTATTTGCAACGGCAACACCAGCAATCGAAATAATGCCCTTGTTATCCCTTCGCGCATCAATTCGTACATTATTAAAAGTAATCTCGTGAAAATAAGGAGCGAGATGATAGAAGGAGAGCCAGCTCAACTGACCGCTAATTTTTTCAATGAATAAAGGCGCGGGTAATTTGTCGGGGCCATTAAATCTCAGCCCTTGAATTTCAAAGCTAGGTCGAATGCCTGTCCATGAGAGCTGTATGTCATCCATGGTGATATTTGCCCCTAGACGTGCGCTCATCAACCTTTCTAAGGAAGGTTTGGATTTCTCAATTTGAGGCCAAAGAACAAAGCGAACTCCTAAATGGCCCAATACCAAAAAGGAGATCAGAACTCCAGTCAAAATCAAGGCGCGCTTGCGCCAGCGACTATCGCAGCCTGAGAGACGTTTTTGAAACACGCTCTGCAGGCGAGTCGGGATGATTTTTCGAAGCATGGTGTCTATTATCCGTCAGCCATCAGTTGATCGACAAGCTTCCCCATGGTCCCCTCGAGACAGATTAAGATGGACAAATGATGGATTTTCCCAAGCAAATTGAATTTTTGAAGCAGCATTCCACCTACGCACAACGCTGGCTCAATGCGCAGCCAGGATGGGTTGGCTGGTTAGAGGGCTTGGGCGACCAAAAAATTGATTTAAACGGAATTCGGGCTCTTTTAACCCCCTGCCAATCTGCTTTGATCTCAGACGTTCAAGATGAGGCTCAATTTATGGCTGATCTTCGTTTAGCCAGGCAACGTCTGATGTTGTGGGTGGCGTTCAGAGACCTTAATGGAATGGCCGGTCTGGATGAGGTGACTCGTGCCTTAAGTTATTTCGCACAGGAGGCAGTAGTTTTATCAATTGCCTATATTCGTGAAGATTTGAAGCATCGCTTTGGCTTACCCTGGAGTGATGTTATTCATAGTGAAATGCCCTTAATGGTTGTGGGAATGGGTAAGCTGGGTGGGCTTGAGTTGAATCTCTCATCAGACATAGACCTCATTTTCTTGTATGAGCACGAGGGCGAAACTCTAGGAGCGCCCAAAAGTTTGTCACACCATGAGTGGTTTACTCGCATGGGTAAGCGTCTCATTAGGCTGCTGGCTGAGCATGATGAAAATGGTTTTGTATTTCGCGTAGACATGCGTCTGAGGCCAAATGGAGACTCGGGACCATTGGTTTGTAGTCTAGATATGTTGGAAGAGTATTTACTGGTCCAGGGCAGGGAGTGGGAGAGATACGCCTGGATAAAAGGTAGATTGATAGCACCCTCGCCGGAGTCGCCAACATTTTCCCATTATGAAAAAGAGTTGGATCAGCTCATTCGCCCTTTTGTGTATCGTCGTCATTTAGATTATGGGGTGATCGCCTCGATACGGGAATTACACGCCCAAATTCAGCATGAGGCAGAAAAAAGGTCATCGAATCGCTATGGTCGGTCCAAGGATATTAAGTTGGGCCGAGGCGGCATTCGCGAAATTGAATTTTTGGCGCAAATGTTTCAATTGATGCGTGGCGGAACGGATCCCCGTTTTCGTATTCGCCCAACCTTAGATGTACTGGAATTAATTAAACGACAGGGGAGTTTGCCAGCAGCAGAAATAAATGTGTTGAAGGCAGCTTATACCTATTTACGACGTCTAGAACATCGCATTCAGATTTGGGAAGACCAGCAAACACATTACTTACCCGAAGGCGATGAGGCTCGAACCCGTTTAGCTATTAGCATGGGAAGTTCTAGCCTAAAGCATTTTTTGGTAGAGCTGGATACTCATCAATCAGCAGTAGCCGAGTTTTTTGAAAAAGCTTTTGTGCTTGACAATAGTGACCGTCTGGATTTGGCGGCAATAACAAGCGATTGGAAGCCGGATGAAAACTACTTTCCTGCGTCACTTAATCGTTGGAGTTTATGGTCTGAAAGTCCAAAGCAAAAACAGTTACCTGAAAAAAGCCGTTTAATTTTTAATAATTTAATTCATAAAGCTGCTGATATTTTACAGGCTGAGTTTTCTATTTTTGCCAATGCAGATATTACTTTGCTCCGATTTTTTGATTTGCTTGAGGCGATTGCCAGGCGCAGTGCTTATTTATCAATCTTGTCGGAGTATCCCAAGGCATTATTAAATGTGTTGGCCCTATTAAGAGCGTCTCATTGGGGTGCGCAGTATTTAACAAGGCACCCTCATCTACTCGACCACTTGCTCAATTCTAGGTCAGAGATGGCGCTGATTGAGGATCCAGATCGGTATTGGCAAGAGGTAAAAGAGGCGTTAGATATGCGCCTTGATGATGCAATGTTAAATGGTGACGGATCCGAGCAGGCAATGGACATATTACGTGTCACCCACCATACAGAAACCTTCATTACCCTTTTGGCCGATTTAGGTATTGGGGCAGATCAAGCGCTTTCTGTAGAAAAAGTGAGTGATCATTTGTCCGCTTTGGCGGACCTAATACTACAGGCAACTTTTGAGCGTGTATGGCCTAGTGTTGCGAAAAAATTTGATTTGGATCAGAGTAAATACCCCCCGTTTGCAGTTATTTCTTATGGGAAATTAGGGGGTAAAGAACTGGGATATGCCTCTGATTTAGATTTGGTTTTCCTTTATGAGAGCGCGGAAAATGATTTTTCTGCACAAGAGACATATGCCCTGCTAGCCAAGCGGATGATTAATTGGTTAACAGCCTATACCTCTGTTGGCAGCCTATTTGAAATCGATACTCGACTTCGTCCAAATGGATCAGCAGGTTTTTTAGTAACGAATGTGGATGCATTTAAAAAATATCAGCTCCGAGAGGGCGGCAACTCTGCTTGGGTTTGGGAGCATCAAGCGCTGACTCGAGCTAGATTTTCCGCTGGTAACTTGAAGGTGGGCTTGATATTTGATTCTGTGCGTAGCGAGGTATTAAGTCAGAAGCGTGATATCAATCTATTGCGTAACGAGATTTTAGAAATGCGTCGTAAGGTCCATGCGGGTCATCCCAATTCTGGGCTTGATTTCGATTTAAAGCATGATGTCGGTGGAATGGTGGATATTGAATTCATTGTTCAGTTTCTAGTTTTGGCTTTCTCCCATCAATATAGTCAACTGATTGCTAACTTGGGAAATATCACATTGCTTCGGATCGCATCAGAAGTAGGGTTGATTAATACCCACTCCGCAAACGAGGTAGGTAATGCATATCGCTTGCTGAGATCCCGTCAGCATCGCCTGCGTTTGGACGGGGCAGAAAAAACTCGCGTGGATTTAAAGTCTGAATTGGAGTTAATTCAAGCGAGGGAGGCTGTACTCATTTTATGGCAAGAAGTCTTTAAAGCAGAATCTGAAATTTAAAATTTATTACTGTCACGCGTGATCCTACTTTAGTTTTGTTCGAGTAGCTCTCGGGCATGTCTACGGGTGGTATCTGTAATAGTTGCACCACCTAGCATTCTGGCAATTTCTTCTACACGCTCAGATCTTGCAAGTGAGGCGACTTGTGACAGCGTTTTGTCATTCACCTGTGATTTGCTAACTTTTAAATGATGATTGCCCTGAGCGGCAACTTGCGGCAAGTGTGTAACGCACAAAATTTGATGGGACTCACCCAATCGACGCAATAATTTTCCTACCGTCTCCGCAACGGCGCCACCAATACCTGCATCCACTTCATCAAATATTAAGCTTGGGGTAAATGAGGCTTTGCTAGTAATAACGCTAATGGCTAGGCTAATGCGGGCCAATTCACCACCTGAGGCTACTTTGGCTAGCGGACGCGGAGTGCTGCCGGCGTGACCCGCCACTAAAAATTCCACTTGCTCGAGGCCGTTTGCTCCACCCTCGGTTAGGGGAAGTAGGGCAATTTCTAATCGCCCCCCAGACATGGAAAGGTCTTGCATCGCATCGGTTACTAGCTGACTTAAGTCGATTGCTGCACTACTGCGCTTTTGTGAAAGTTTTTTTGCTAGTTTGAGGTAGATCAACTCCTCTTGCCCTACTTTTTCGCGTAATGCCTCGATATTTTTAGAGGCCGTTAGAGCGTCTAGACGCTCGCTAGTTTCGAGTAGTAATGCGGGCAATTCATCTGTCTCAATACGATATTTTCTGGCAGCTCCATGCAGCGCTTGCATGCGATCTTCAACTTGCTCAAGACGCTCAGGATCAAGCTCTAGTTTTTGTAAGTAACGATTGAGACTATGAGCCGCCTCATCAATTTGAATTTGAGTGGATTCTAGCGCTTGGCTAATGTCAGCCAGAGCAGGATCATGCTCCGCCAATGAACCCATGGCGACAGTGGCTTTTGAGAGAATTGACCCTACGGAATTTTCGGCGTCACTTAAAACGTCAATGACTTCTTGGCAGCCAGTAATAATTTTGGCTCCATTGGCTAGTCGAGCATGCTCAGTTTGAATAGTGGCCCATTCACCCTCTTGTGGAGACAATTCAGTTAACTCTTCTAGTTGCCATTCCAAATGTTCACGTTCTCGCTCTATATTCTGGCCAGCATTTTCAGCTTGCATTAAGCGCCGGCGTGATTCATTTAGTGTTTTGAACGACTGGATTACCTCGCTAGCAAGTGAAATCAGATTGGCATGGCGATCCAAGAGCTCTCGTTGCGCCCCTCCCTTAAGTAAAAGTTGATGCGCATGTTGGCCATGAATATCTACTAACTGATCACCAGCTTCGCGAAGTTGTGCCAAGGTTGCAGTGCTGCCATTAATGAAGGCGCGACTCCGACCATTACTTTCAACCGTTCTTTTAAGTAGAAGTCCTTGCCCACCATCTTCAAGTGGAAAACCCTGTTCATCTAACCACTTGCTAAAGTGTTTTATGAGTACAGCTTCAATTCTAAATAGGGCGCTAATTTCGGCACGATCACTGCCCTCTCGAATTTGGCTGCTGTCGGCCCGCTCACCTAGAACGAGCCCAAGCGCATCAAGCAAAATGGATTTACCCGCCCCCGTTTCGCCAGTAAGGACGGTAAATCCAGAGGAAAAATCTAGCTCTAGGTGATTAACAATGACAAAGTCACGGAGTACGATAGTTTGCAGCATGTATTAGTGTATCGATCTATTCGACATCAAAATGTCGATGGATACTCATTCCAATGTAGCTTCTCACGCAATGTTTTATAGTCGCTATGGCCGCGAGGATGCAAGAGGGTAATGTATTTATTAGATTGACGTACTTCAATCCTATCCCCAGTTTGTAAATCGGTTTGGGATTGCATGTCAAAGTTGACAATCACCTCTCTGCCATCAATAACTTCGATACTTATGACCACGTCTTGGGGAAGTACGATGGGGCGATTCGATAGCGAATGAGGGGCAATAGGCGCTAACAAGATACCAGCTACCCGAGGGTGCAGAATCGGGCCGCCAACAGAAAGCGCATAAGCAGTCGAGCCAGTAGGGGTCGATACAATGAGGCCATCAGATCGTTGGTTATACATAAAAGAGCCATTCACTTGCACGGAAAGTTCAACCATGCCAGAAATGCCAGACCGGTTCACTACGACATCATTTAAAGCTAAGGCGCGATTGATTTCTTTACCTTCACGCAAAACGACGGCATCTAAAATTGTTCTGGTATCTGCCTCGTATTCCCCAGCAATGATTTTCGGAAGAATAGTTTGAACTGACTGAATGGGAATATCGGTCATGTAGCCCAAGCGCCCCATGTTAATTCCGACCAAAGGTACGTTGCTACCGGCCAGCTGACGGCCAATACCAAGCATAGTTCCATCGCCACCTAGAACAACCACCAAATCTACCTCATTGGTGAATTTTTCAAGTGGTTTGGTGGGGTAGTCCGTAAGGCCCAAATGTGCTGCAGTAGCGGTTTCAATAAACAACTGACAGTTAAGCTCAGAAACTAGTTTCGCGAGATCATTTAGCCGGTCCTGCATCCCATCAACTTGAAATTTGCCAACAAGGGCAATCCGTTTAAATGTCTTTGTGATAGAAGTTGGGGATGGGCTTAACATATAAGGATTAAACCATAGGCATAAAATCTCTTCCACCATGGATGATCGTTCCCGCGCCTTACTAAAAACTCTGATTGAGCGATATATCGAGGAGGGTCAGCCTATAGGCTCACGAACCCTCTCTCGATTCTCAGGTCTAGACCTCTCAGCAGCCACCATTCGCAATGTTATGGCTGATTTGGAGGATATGGGACTGGTAACCAGTCCCCACACCTCAGCAGGAAGGGTGCCGACGCCCCAGGGCTACCGGTTATTTGTTGATACGATGGTGACGGTTCGCCCCATAGAGGAAATGGCCGCTCGCGAGATGGAAAGAGGTCTTTTGCCCGACTCCCCGCAGCGTGTTTTGAGCTCAGCAGCACAAATTTTATCCAATTTGACTCATTTTGCTGGCGTAGTAATGACTCCTAAGCGCGCCCAAGTTTTTAAGCATATTGAATTTTTAAGACTGGGCGAAGGGAAAATCTTGCTCATTATGGTCACCCCAGAGGGGGATGTGCAGAACCGAATTTTGCCCACAAACCAGGATTACAGCCCAAGCCAACTTATTGAGGCGGGTAATTACATAAATACCCAGTTTGCAGGCAAGAGCTTTGCTGAAGTTCGGGCACATCTCAAATCTGATTTGGATAATTTGCGCACCGATATTTCTGGGTTGATGGCTCTCGCCCTGCAAAGTGGGGTTAGTGATTACGGTATGGGGCAGGGCGAAATGGTGTTATCTGGAGAGCGACGCTTGCTGAATGTAGGTGACCTCAGTTCCAATTTGAATAAATTACGTATGATGTTTGACATGCTTGAGCAAAAATCGGTTTTGATGCAGCTTTTAGATGTATCGAGTCATGCTGATGGAATTCAAATTTACATTGGTGGCGAAAGTGATTTGTTGCCGTATGAAGACTTGGCAGTAATTAGTGCCCCCTATAGCGTTGACGGTCAAATTGTCGGCACCCTAGGTGTTATTGGCCCCACTCGCATGGCTTACGATAGAGTGATTCCGATTGTCGATATCACCTCTAAGTTACTGTCCAGCGCTTTGAGCTCATAAGACGCAAAAATGATTTCTTATACTTATTAATAAATAGAGACGAGTCTGCCTTGAATCAAAATCCCCACCTACGCCCCTCTAAGACCGCAATCTTGTTGCTCAATTTAGGTACACCTTCAGCACCTACCCCAAAAGCAGTTAGGGCTTATCTCAAAGAATTTCTATCTGATCCGCGCGTAGTTGAAATTCCCCGCGTGATTTGGTGGTGCATTTTAAATGGCATTATTTTGCCCATTCGAAGCGGTGCGTCTGCGAAAAAATATGCTTCTATTTGGCTACCAAAATTGGGCTCTCCTTTAATGCATTATTCACGTCTACAGGCAAAGGAATTGGGCGAGAGATTGGCTATTCAAGGGCATACTATCTTGGTTGATCTAGCCATGCGATATGGTCGACCATCTACTCAAGAGGTATTGGAGGGCCTAAAAGCACAAGGCATGGAGCGTTTACTGTTGGTACCTTTATATCCACAGTATTCAGCAACTACAACAGCTTCTAGCTTTGATGAAGTCTTTAGGGTGTTGGGCGGCTGGCGCGATCAGCCAGAGTTGCGTCTGGTAAAGCATTATCACGATCATCCTGCTTACATCTCTGCACTACGCGATCAAGTGCTCAGCGCTTGGGAAAATGATGGAAATGGGCGACCAGATTTTTCTAAAGGAGATCGATTCATCCTGTCTTTCCATGGCTTGCCTAAACGTAATTTAATGAAGGGCGACCCCTACCACTGCGAGTGCCTAAAAACAGGTCGTTTGCTCGGGGAGTCCTTAGGGTTAGAGCCTGGGCAATATATGGTTACTTTTCAATCCCGCTTTGGTAAGGCTGAATGGCTCAAGCCGTATACCGCGCCTACTATTGAGAAGTTGGGCAAAGAAGGCTGCCGTAGGATAGATATTTTTTGTCCTGGCTTCCCAGCTGATTGCCTAGAAACTTTAGAGGAGATCGCGATGGAAGCTCGTGAGATTTTCTTGGAGCATGGTGGCAAAGATTACCACTACATTCCCTGTCTTAATAGTAATCCCAAGTGGATTGAGGCGCTTGATCAAATTGCCAGTCAGCATTTATTGGGCTGGCCTCTTGGCTCCGAATCTGAGGCCGAGCTTATTGAGCGTGATCAACGAGCAGAATTGGCAAAGGCTAGAATTGCTTAAGCCATCTTGAAATTGATACGATTGACCCCCATATTGCAGAGAAGTAGCCATTCTTATAGAAAAGTGAACTAGCATCCATGACACAAGAGAACCATAATCCAGACCCAGAACAAGAAAATCCTGCAGTCAACCCTCAGGCTGAACCGGTCTCAGCCACCGAGCCTGCAGAGTTAGGCGCAAGCACTCCCGAGCAAGAGATTGCAGAGTTAACCCAAAAATTAAATGATATGCAAGACAACTATTTGCGGGCTAAAGCAGAGGGTGAAAACATCCGCCGCCGTGCCGCTGAAGATGTCACTAAGGCTCATAAGTTCGCGATCGAAAGCTTTGCTGAACATTTAGTGCCGGTAACCGATAGTTTGTATGCAGCCTTAAATACAGAGGCAGTCGATGCTAAGGGCTTTAAAGAAGGCTTGGAAATTACCTTAAAGCAATTACTCTCGGCTTTTGAAAAAGGCCGAGTTGCTGAAATTAATCCAGTTGTCGGGGATAAATTTGACCCCCATCA
>CAIMZP010000075.1 GCA_903846025.1 uncultured beta proteobacterium
ATCTGATTCCAGTGAGCTTAGGTCTGCACGCAAAGTTTGAGCGCTACTGACCCCCAGTGTGCTTTGGTAATAAAGCCAGCTAGTATCGTTCCCTAAGAGTTGATAGGCGTAAATGGATAAAGCGCCAATCATTAGGGTGAAACAAGAAATAATAGAAAAGCCGATAAATAACTTAGTTTTAACTGTCTTTTTTTCAATCTTATTGAGTATCGATGTCAGCATTTAGTTCATCATTTCAGGTTAAAAGTTGCCGCTATAGAAGGTCTGCCTTTTTTAGGAACTGATCCTAAATTAGCTTACAGCCCAATTCTATCGCCCTTGGCTAGGGGTTGTGTATTAATATTGTCCATTATGCAAAATAATGACGAAATTCTATCGGAATTTATTCTGGAGGCGCGGGAAATACTCGATCTTCTGGATGCCGAGTTTATTCGCTTAGAGAAGCTGCCAGAGGATAAAAAATTAATAGGAAATATCTTTCGTGCCTTGCATACCTTAAAGGGTAGCAGTGGTTTCTTTGCATTTAAGCGACTTGAGAAAATATCCCACGCTGGCGAGTCTCTTCTAGGTAGGATAAGAGACGGACAAATTAGTTTAGACCCCGAAAAGGTTGATCGACTTCTTGAAGCCGTTGATATTCTCAGAATAATTATCGAGGGGATTGAAAAAACCCACCATGAACCAGTGGGCGATGATCAGGTATTGATTGGAAAATTGCAGGATTTAGCGAAAATTCAGACGATACCTCAGCGGCAAGTTTCGAAAAAGCTGGATGCCGTTGTACTGCTACCAGTGCATGAAGATACTCTTGATATCGTTAACTCTTTTTTGCCTGATGCTGCGCCCTCTGAAAAATCATATGACGTAAGCTCACCCGTGAAGGTGAATTTAGATACCCTTGATCGCTTGATGAATCTCACGAGTGAAATGGTGTTGGCTCGCAATCGTTTATTGCCTTTTGCTAATAGCTCTAAAGATTTGAATTTCTCTCAAACAGTGAGAAGCATTGATCTTTTGACGCTTGAATTACAGGAGCGCATGATGCGGATGCGAATGCAGCCAATCTCCTATGTCTGGTCAAAGTTCACACGATTGGTGCGAGATTTGTCTCGTGAATGCGACAAACAAGTCAATTTAATTCAATTAGGGTCGGAGACGGAGCTAGATAGAGCGCTTTTAGATGCTATTCGAGATCCCTTGGTTCATATATTACGTAATAGCATTGATCATAGTATTGAGGCTCCAAATGAACGCAAGTCTAAAGGGAAGAATGAAGTCGGAAATATCCAGCTAAGGGCCTTTCACCAAAATGGGATGGTAGTCATTGAGATAGCTGACGATGGTGCTGGGATCAACTATGAGAGAGTTCGTAATCGCGCGATCGAACGGCAACTAGTAGGTTCCTTAGAGGCTGCGGGATTAACAAATGATGCGCTCATAGAGTTCATATTTTTACCAGGGTTCTCTACCAAAGAGCGTATCTCCAGCTTATCTGGTAGGGGGGTAGGGATGGATGTCGTCAAAAATAACATTACTAATATTGGTGGCTCTATCGAGCTCACTAGC
>CAIMZP010000076.1 GCA_903846025.1 uncultured beta proteobacterium
ATTCCTAAGTCGTTTTTCTTTGTCTGTGCCTAGTGTGCAAGCACTCTCCACACATCTTCCACTGCAACCCCAATAAATATCTAGCTCTGCCGGTAGAACATAGTACTGTTTATTGAAGTGGGCATAGCAATACTGTATGTTTTTTAATTGCTGTAAACTAATTTTTGATAATTGTGGAAATTAGGACCTTGCAAGTTTCCTAATTAAATTCAATATCCCCTTAACCAAAGGTGGATGAAAGAGAGATCTGGGGTTTAAAAATGACGCTTATAACTAGTCCTGAATCTATATTGGACATCACCATTACGGCGATGCAAAACACTGAGGATCGGCGACTTAAAACTTTGGTGAGCTCATTAACCAAGCATTTACATCAATTTGTATTGGAGAATCAACTAACTGAGCTGGAATTTGAAAGAGCGCTCCAATTTATTGTGGGCATTGGTCAGGCAACTGGAAAAAATACTAACGAAGTTGTTCTTGCCGCGGATATTTTAGGTGTCTCCTCTTTGGTATCCACAATCAATAATTTAGATTTAGATGGCGGTTCCTATGCCGCTTTACTTGGCCCATTCTGGCGCAAAAATGCCCCTTTATGCTCTTGGGGGGAGAATATCTCTAGGACTGATTTGGGTGGTCAAGCGATGGAAGTGCGCGGCCGAATTGTTGACGAAGCAAAGCAGCCTGTGATTGGCGCAGTTGTGGATGTTTGGCATTCTTCACCTGTAGGTTTTTATGAAAACCAAGATGAACGCCAAGAGGACATGAATTTGCGTGGTCGCTTTGAGACCAACGAAAATGGTGAATTCTTTTTTACCACTATCCGCCCATCTGGATACCCTGTTCCTACCAATGGCCCATGCGGCGAATTATTGCGTGCACAAAAAAGACATCCAAATAGACCTGCTCATATTCACTTTATGATCTCAAAACCTGGCTATAAGGTTCTAATCACTCAGGTTTTTGATTCAACAGATGAAAACTTGGAAAGTGATCCGGTATTTGGCGTCTCCAAACAATTGGTTGGAGAGTATTTAACTGATTTGGCTACTGGAGTTTGTAAGCTGAATCATTCTTTCGTATTGCAAGCTGGTGAAATGGTTTTCCCAGCCCCACCTATTCCTTAGGAGCTTATGAATACATTTCAATCTGTGGATAATTTAAACAATAAGGTTGCGGTCATTATTGGCGGCAGTGGTGCTGTTGGGTTTGCTACAGCAAAGCGATTAGCTGGATTGGGGGCTACCTGTGTTTTGGTTGGGCGTAACGCGATTGAAAAAGGTGTGGAGCAGCTCAATCAGCTACCTACTGGAAAGCATTTTTGCTTGAATGCCTCTATTGTGGATTCCGATAGCCTAGTGGCTGCCGCTAAAGAGGTTGAGGCACGACTAGGTCGCTGCGATATTTTGGTTAACTCTGCCGGGTTTACTAAACCTGTGCCGGCTGCAAATTTAGACGCGCTTACCGACGATCTGATTGATGATGTCTTGAAGACAAATTTCCGCGGAGTGTTTTCATCTATTCGATCTTTTCAAGCATTGCTAAAAGCAAGTGGAGATGGTCTGATTGTGAATGTCTCCTCCATTGCTGGTTTTACTGGGGTCGGAAGTAATCTTGCTTATGTAGCAGCAAAGGCAAGCTTAGATATTGTGAGTGAGTCACTTGCTAAAGTTCTGGCGCCAAGCATTCGCATACTTTGCGTTTCTCCCGGAGTCGTTGATTCAGCCTTTGTTCCGGGTCGGGGAGAGGATTTTAACGATAAGACAGCAGCTACAACTCCGCTGAAACGAATTGGTACTCCCGATGATGTTGCTTCAGCTATTGAGGCTTGCGCAACCCGTTTACGCTTTTCAACTGGAACTCGAATTGTGGTTGATGGCGGTCGCCATCTTTAAATAAGAAGAATTCGATATGAGTCAAAAAATATTACGTACCTGCGCGGTGACTGGCAATCTGACGACGCCTGATCAGACCCCATATTTACCCATCAAATCGTCATAAGAATTGGTATAAAAATGATAATCCAAAAAGAAAATTTGCGTGCAATACGTCTGCTTAAAAAAGTATCGTCGATTGATGAGTTTTCACCTTTGATTGAGATGCAACAACCTCCTGTCTTAAATCAGGGCGAGGCATTAGTGCGTGTGGTGAGTGCTGGTGTTAATCCTAGTGATGTTAAGGCAGCATTGGGAATTATGCCCAAAGCTATTTTTCCACGTATTCCGGGTCGAGATTTTGCTGGCGTAGTAGTGGATGGCCCTAGCACATGGCTTGGTAAGGAAGTATGGGGATCGGGTGGAGATGTGGGTATAACCCGCAATGGTTCCCATGCGGGTTGGCTGGTTCTCCCTGTGCAGGCCCTTCATGAAAAACCAAAAAATTTGAGCTTTGAAGAGGCAGGCTCGGTTGGTGTGCCATTTGTTACGGCCTACGAAGGCTTTCGAAGAAGTGTCTTGCCCCAGCCTGGTCAGGTTGTTGCAGTTATGGGCGCCAATGGAAAAGTTGGACAAGCTGCTGTACAAATTGCTGCGATGAATGGGGCTCAAGTAATTGCCGTGCAACGTTCTGACACTTTTAGTGCTTTTGCATGTAG
>CAIMZP010000077.1 GCA_903846025.1 uncultured beta proteobacterium
AATTTTAGCCTCATCCATGACCTGTTGGGCTTGCGGCTTTTCAAAACGTAACCAAACCTCTTTTGCCTTAAGTTTGATCTTCTTACCAGACAGACCAGTTGCTTGCCATGACTCCGCATCTCCTGAACCAGATGCAGACTGAACCGTGGCGATCTTGATGTCGCCACCCTCCTCATATAAAAGATACATATCTAGAGTGAAATCCCGCCGCTGGCCTCAAATGCAACGCCATTGACATAACTTGCTTCATCGCTAGCCAAAAATAAATACACATTTGCCATTTCTTCTGGGGTTCCAAGGCGACCAAGCCAACTTCGCCTTTCAATATCCTTCAAAATATTTTCAGGCATCGCCTTCACCATTTCAGTAGCGATAAACCCAGGACATACGGCATTCACGCGAATACCCTTAGGGCCCAATTCACGCGCCCATGTTTTTGTAAAGCCAATCACACCAAATTTAGTTGCCGAATAATTGGTCTGGCCAAAATTTCCATAGATACCCACAACACTTGAAGCATTAACTACTGCGCCAGAACCAAGCTCAAGCATGTGAGGCACCACTATCTGCGTGCAATTAAATACACCTTTCAAATTCACGTCAATCACCGTATCAAACTGTGCTTCTGTCATTTTGACCAAACGGGCATCTTGTGTAATCCCCGCATTATTAATCAAAATATCAATATGTCCATGACGTTGCATGATTTGATCAACTGCAGCCTGAATACTGGCACGGTCTGTCACATTCATCACATAAGCTTCTGAGCTCGGAATCTGAAGGGCGGCAGCCTTTAATGCCTCAAGGCCAATATCCGCAATCATGACTTTGGCACCTTCTTGAGCAAATCGTTGTGCAGTAGAAAAGCCAATCCCTTTTGCAGCGCCAGTAATGATTGCTACTTTATCTTTTAGTCTGTTGCCCATTTCCATTCTCTTTTCAGTTTTTATCTGCCAATTGCTTGCAATATTTTTTGGTGGACGCCACCAAAACCCCCATTGCTCATCACTAAAATGTGATCTCCAGGTTTAGCCTCCTTTGCGACAGCTGCTATCAAGACATCAAGCTCATCAAAAGCTTTTGCCTTATCTGGCTCCAATGCATTTAAGGGGAACAGGACCTCTTCTAAATCCCATCCCAATGATTCTTTGCCAGAATTTGCGCCGTAAGCAAATATCTTATCTGCCTCTTGCAAGCTATTTGGAAGTTGCGCTTTCATGACGCCTAATTTCATCGTATTAGAGCGTGGCTCCAGCACCGCTAATATTCTGGCTTTGCCTATGCGTCGCCGTAACCCATCTACCGTAGTTGTTATGGCTGTAGGGTGATGTGCGAAGTCGTCATATACCGTAATCTCATTTGCCATGCCAATGGTCTCAAGCCGCCGTTTGACATTCTTAAATTCGCCTAAAGCTCGTGCAGCATCTACTGGAGAAATACCAATGTGATTTGCACTAGCAATTGCAGCAAGCGCGTTAAGTTGGTTATGCCGGCCCATTACTCCGGAATCAGGAGCCCAGGTGACCGTTGCCGCCTCCTTACCCATGTGCAACACAACAAATCCATCGTTCTCTTGAGGAACTAAAGACCAATCATTTTTTGAATCCTGACCAAAATGCTCTACTGGGGCCCATGCTCCACGAGCAATTACCCGCTCTAATGCTGGCTCTTCACCATTAACCACCAATAAACCATCGCCTGGCACAGTACGAACTAAATGATGAAATTGGATTTCGATTGCAGCAAGATCAGCAAAAATATCTGCGTGGTCAAACTCTAAATTATTTAGTAAGGCGGTGCGCGGGCGGTAGTGCACAAACTTGCTACGCTTATCAAAAAATGCCGTGTCGTATTCATCCGCCTCAATTACGAAGTAGCGGCCTTCACCTAAACGGGCAGACACTGTGAAATTAAGTGGCACACCACCAATCAAATAACCAGGCTTATAGCCGTTAAATTCCAAAATCCAAGCAAGCATGGCTGAAGTACTTGTCTTGCCATGGGTGCCAGCCACAGCTAAAACATGTCTGGAAAATAACACTTGCTCTCCCAGCCACTGTGGGCCGGAGGTATAAGGTAGACCTTGATTAAGAATAGCCTCCATTAAAGGATTTCCACGAGAAACGACATTGCCGATCACAAATAAATCAGGCATCGTTTCAAACTGTAATAATTGGTCGGGCGAGTATCCCTCAATTAGCTCAATGCCTTGCACTTCTAGCTGCGTACTCATAGGTGGATACACGTTGGCATCGCAGCCAGTAACACGATGTCCAGCCTGCCGAGCGATTGCGGCAATGCCGCCCATGAAGGTACCGCAAATGCCTAAGATATGAATATGCATTAACGAATTTTAACTAAGGAGTTGCAATGAACCGAAGGCAATGGATCATCATCGCTGGTATCAGTCTTTTGGCACTACTCGGAGGTGGACTTACTTCGCAGTGGATTAATAAAACTGACTCTGCTAGCGACCTTGCCGTAAGAGCATTTTTTAATAACCCATGGCAAACACCCGATGGAAAATCTTTAGACACTCAACCATGGCGAGAAAAAGTGTTAATTGTGAATTTTTGGGCCTCTTGGTGCCCACCTTGCGTAGAAGAAATGCCTGAATTAGAGAAATTGCAGTGGGAGTTTTCTAATCAAAACGTCTTATTTGTTGGTATCGCCATCGATTCTCCATCTAACGTACGTGAATTTCTAAAAAAGACACCCATTTCATATCCAATCGCAATGGGCGGTATGAATGGAAGTGAAATGTACAAGGCTTTAGGCAACTCACAATCAGCCCTACCGTTTACGATCATCATTTCTCCATCTGGCAAGATTATCAGCAGCAAACTAGGCAAGATAAGCGAAGATGAAGTTAGAAGTGCTATTAAAGCAGCATTATGAAACTTTTTGTAAGCAATTAATATTTTTTAGTAAATAGGGGATTTGCTATTAAGCCCCTTATAAGAGGGCGTGAAATACCCGAAAATTATAGTTAATTAGGGTATTTTATGGGGTTTTGAGACCTTATTAAAGTGTTGTAGGGGTATACTTCTCTCGAGCTTAACGAAGAAAAACACTTATGAATTAAGCCGTTTTAGAGAAAAGCCTTATTTACCTAATAACACCTAACTGCCTCTAAAAATATTGATCTATGTTGAAAAATACTTCAATTCTTGTAATCCAAGGTCCAAACCTGAATCTCTTGGGATCCCGTGAGCCAGAGGTTTATGGCAAAACAACCATGGAAGATATCCATCAGAAACTAGGGGAGATAGCCAAAGCCCACTCGGTAGAATTAAGCACCTTTCAAAGCAATCATGAAGGCGAGTTAATTGACCGCATTCAGAAAGCCAAACAAGATGGGATTGATTTCATCATCATTAATCCAGGCGCCTTTACTCACACGAGCGTAGCCCTGAGAGATGCTCTTATTGGCGTTGCCATCCCTTTTACTGAAGTGCACTTATCCAATATTTACCAGCGCGAAGAATTCCGCAAACATTCCTATCTTTCAGATATTGCTACTGGTGTGATTTGTGGCTTAGGTGCCATTGGCTACGAATTAGCCCTGCAAGCGGCACTTTGCCGTTTACAAAAATAAAGATTAATTAAGAAATACGAGAGAGGAAGCACTTCCATGGATCTTAGAAAACTCAAAACCCTGATTGATTTGGTATCAGAGTCTGGCATTTCTGAATTAGAAGTAAATGAGGGCGAAGACCGCGTTCGCATAGTTAATGCTGGTTCACACGCACCAGCGGGTCAAGTTTTTTACGCTAATCCTGCACAAAACGTGCATGCTGCCCCTGCATTCGCTCCGCCCGTGGCCGTACCTACTGTTGAGGCTGCTCCTGAAGAAACTGGTTATGTAGCGCGCTCACCTATGGTGGGCACTTTCTACCGTGCAGCTAACCCGGAATCACCCGACTTTGTAAAAGTGGGCGACACGGTGAAGATTGGGCAGACGCTATGCATCATTGAGGCAATGAAGCTACTCAACGAAATCGAATCTGAAAAGGATGGGGTAATTAAGCAGATCCTTTGTGAAAACGGTCAAGGCGTCGAATTTGACCAACCGCTATTCATTATTGCTTAATGATTCAGTCTGAATATCTATTCACACTCCATTCACCATTACTTAACTCAGAGCCGATATGTTCGATAAGATTCTGATTGCCAATCGGGGAGAAATTGCTCTCCGGATCCAACGCGCATGCCGCGAGTTGGGAATTAAAACAGTCGTGGTGTACTCCACTGCGGATAAAGAAGCCAAGTACGTAAAGCTTGCAGATGAGGCTGTTTGTATTGGGCCTCCCCCTTCAACACTCAGCTACCTCAATATGCCCGCCATTATTTCTGCGGCAGAAGTGACTGATGCTGAGGCGATTCATCCAGGCTACGGGTTTCTTTCTGAGAACGCCGACTTTGCTGAGCGCGTTGAAAAGTCTGGGTTTGCATTTATTGGTCCAAAAGCCGAATCTATTCGCCTCATGGGCGATAAGGTTTCAGCGAAACGTGCCATGATCAAGGCAGGTGTGCCATGTGTACCGGGCTCTGAAGGCGCATTACCTGAAAATGATCCCAAAGAGATTATTGCCACCGCAAAACGCGTTGGATACCCAGTCATTATTAAAGCGGCTGGTGGTGGTGGTGGTCGCGGTATGCGCGTTGTACATACCGAAGCTGCGCTTCTAAATGCTGTCAGCATGACCAGAGAAGAGGCTGGTCGTGCCTTTGGAAATCCACAAGTCTACATGGAGAAGTTTCTAGAAAAACCTCGCCACGTAGAAATTCAAATCTTAGCCGATACCCACGGTAGTGCTATTTGGCTGGGTGAGCGTGACTGTTCGATGCAGCGTCGCCACCAAAAAGTCATTGAAGAAGCACCCGCCCCCGGTATTGATCGTCGCTTAATCGCCAAGATTGGTGAACGTTGCGCAGAGGCTTGCAGAAAAATTAGTTACCGTGGCGCTGGCACCTTTGAATTCCTGTATGAAGAGGGTGAATTTTTCTTTATCGAAATGAATACTCGAGTTCAGGTTGAGCACCCAGTAACTGAAATGATTACTGGCGTAGACATCGTCCAAGAACAAATTCGCATCGCTGCAGGCCTCAAGCTGGCCTATCGCCAAAAGGATATTGTTTTCCGTGGCCACGCAATTGAATGTCGCCTCAATGCAGAAGATCCTTTCAAATTTACCCCAAGCCCAGGCCGCATTGGCTCATGGCATATGCCAGGTGGCCCAGGAATACGCGTTGATTCCCATGCCTATAGCGGCTACGTAGTGCCAGCTCACTATGACTCGATGATTGGTAAGCTTATTTCTTATGGAAATACTCGCGAACAAGCCATCCGCCGCATGCAAATTGCTCTCTCTGAAATAGCGATTGATGGAATTACTACCAACGTACCCCTACACCGCGAACTCATGCTCGATCCCAACTTCATAGAAGGTGGCACCAGCATTCATTACTTGGAACATCGCCTAGAAGAGCAAGCGGCTAGCCGTGGAAAGTCTTAAGCAGTTGATGGCTACATGGGAATCATATGTCTTATCGTGAGTTAATTTTTACGGTTCCCGCTGAAATTGCTGAGCCTTTAGGCGATCAATTGCTGGAGCTGGGCGCACTTTCCGTCACGGTAGAAGATGATGCAGCAGGAGGTTACGATGAAAACCCACTTTATGGAGAGCCTGGTCTCTCACCGGAAGTGCAGGCTTGGGATCGTTCATTAGTAACAGCTCTCTTTAATCCTGAACTTGATGATTCTGCTAAGGCCGAATTTATTCCTGAGCTGCTCCATTCGCTTAAAGGGGCTGGCTTTACCTTGAACGTGCCACAAGAAAAAATAGTTGAGGAGCAAGACTGGGTTCGCTTAACCCAAAGTCAATTTGCACCCATTCAAATTGGTGAACGCATTTGGGTAGTCCCTTCTTGGCATGAGGCGCCCTCCGATCCGAATGCCATTTGCCTTGCAGTGGATCCAGGCTTAGCATTTGGAACTGGCAGTCATCCAACGACGCACCTTTGCTTGCTTTGGCTCGAACAAAATACCCGCTTACAAAATCAAAGCTTGCTTGATTACGGTTGTGGCTCTGGGATTCTTGCCATTGCCGCTGCTAAATTGGGTTGTAAGCCGGTGGTGGGAACTGATATCGATCCTCAGGCCATGGTTGCAGCGAGAAGCAATGCAGAAATTAATAATACGGTGATTAGCTTTGTTCTCCCCAATGAAAATGCTCCAGAGCTAGCCTCTGCGACGAAGTACGACATTGTGATGGCCAATATCCTAGCAAATCCATTGCAAGTGCTTGCGCCAGCATTGGTAAACAAGATGCGTCCTGGGGGCAGAATTGTTTTATCGGGCATTTTGGCGCGACAGGCCGAAGAGGTGATCGCCACTTATAGCCAATGGCTTACGCTTACCGTGTGGAAAGAAAATGAGGGTTGGGTCTGCCTGCATGGCACACTACCGACGCTAAATGGGCAAAATAAAAACGCCACAGCAAATGCAGACACATCCGCTACTGCTCAAAAAAAAAGTCTTAAGCTAGCTCTTCTCAGTCTCTTTTTTATTTTGCTAATCATTTTTAGCGAGCATCTTTCTAGAAACTCGCTGCTACCATTAGTAGCAACCCGTATTGATGGCACATCAAATGCCATCGCAGTGAAGTCATTTTCTTTTTTACAGATCGTAGATGGCAAACTCTGTCGTGCACTAGGCTGTTTTAATCGCACTGTGAGCGATTTTTCTGCATGGAAAATAACTTCGGTCACTCTAGCATCAGAAAACGCGCGAGAGGCTCTTAAAATCCCTACAAATGAAACTCTGCTACAAGTTGAACTACAAAATCGCTTAGCAATTCCTGTTTTACTTCCTAATCTAGAAATTTCTCTCACTGATTCAGAGGAATCTGAAATTAAATCCATTCAATTCTCACCAAAAGAATGGCTGCCAATTGCTTGGCAAGAATTGCATCCTAATTTTTTACGTCAAGGCGCACCCTCTGGTGAAACTTTTGATCCAATGCTAGCGATTTCCCTACCGCAAAATGCAGTTGGATATCGCGTACGCATCTTTTATCCCTCCAAACCTATTCAAAATATCGACAGAAAGTAATTTATGGCTAGCTTGATCTGTGGCTCCATCGCGTACGACACCATCATGAACTTTGAAGGCAAGTTTGCCGATCAGATTCTGCCTGAGCAGATTCATATTCTTAATGTGGCCTTTTTAGTGCCAACAATGCGCCGTGAATTCGGTGGCTGCGCCGGTAATATTGCCTATAACCTGAAATTATTAGGCGGTGACCCCATCATCATGGCAACTGTTGGTGGAGATGCTGCGCCATACATGGCACGCTTGAAGGAACTTCGGATTGATGCCAGCCACATTCGCCAGATTGATAAAGCATTTACTGCGCAAGCTATGATCACCACCGATCAGGCTAATAATCAAATTACCGCCTTTCATCCAGGTGCAATGAATGAATCTCACCTTAATTTAGTTTCTGCAGTAATTAAAGAGCGCAACCAAAATACCAGAGAGGCAACTAAGTTTGGAATTGTTGCGCCGGATGGCCGTCAAGGCATGTGGCAACACTGTCACCAACTGGCTGAAGCAGGAATTCCTTTTGTATTTGATCCAGGTCAGGGTTTACCCATGTTTAGTGGACCAGAACTTCTAGAACTAGTAGAGATGGCCAGCTATCTTGCAGTAAACGACTATGAAGGCGAGATGCTTGCACAACGAACAGGCCTTAGCCTTGCAACGATTGCCCAAAGAGTCAAAGCCTTAATTGTTACCAAAGGTGCGCAAGGGGCTGACATCTACTCGAGCGGAAAATGTATTGCGATCCCCTCCGTACCCGCTGCTAAGGTCGTAGATCCTACTGGTTGTGGGGATGCATTTCGTGGCGGATTGCTATTTGGATTAGAAAATGGTCTGGACTGGGAAACTACCGGACGCCTAGCAAGCCTGATGGGCTCGATAAAAATTACCCATCAGGGGCCACAAAATCACCTAATGAGCAAAGATCAGATTAGCGATCACTTCAAATCTGCTTTTGGATTTGCCTTTTAGCTCGATTAAAGCGTCAAAATATCATCGCCAATAAAAAAGGGGTCTCGTGAGAGACCCCTTTGAACTTCACCCGCCTAAAAGCCGAAACTTATGGACGTGTGCCAGTTGGGAAGGGCCAAGCAGCAGCAGGATTCAACGTAGTTGAAGCAACCACTTTTTTAGCCACGGGCTTTTTTACAGCTTTGCCCGCCTTCTTCACAGCAGGCTTACTTACTTTTTTTTTGCAGCAACACGCTTTTTAGCAGCAGGCTTCTTAGCAGCAACTTTCTTAGCTACTTTTTTAGCAGCAGGCTTCTTAGCAGCTACTTTTTTAGCAGCAGGCTTCTTAGCAGCTACTTTTTTAGCAGCAGGCTTCTTAGCAGCTACTTTCTTAGCAGCAGGCTTCTTAACAGCTACTTTTTTAGCAGCAGGCTTCTTTGCAGCAACTTTCTTCTTGGCGATTGCCATAGTAATGCTCCTTCACGTGAGGATTAATACAAACTACCGATTTAGAAGACCCGACCATTCGTTTCCGCCTTGTCTTGCGACATATTGGATCTGACGAGCGAGCCATTCATCGGCGCGCGGCTTGATGCTAAGTGCTGCACGCTAATGAATCTTGGAAAAAAAGCCGTGGCCCCAAAGGACAACGGCTTCTTAAATTTGCTGGAAAAAAAGGAGAGGACTACCCAAACACCCTTAGATAAGGGTTTTCGGATTTGAGTCTGGCTTTGCTGACTTTTAAAACTATCCAACCGTCTAATCTCCCATTTAGCCGGCTATGCGCTTTCTTGCTTACCGAACTACTCCCAATTAAGCGCACCACCGGTTTGATACTCAATAACGCGTGTCTCAAAAAAGTTACGTTCTTTTTTCAGATCAATCATTTCTGACATCCATGGGAATGGATTCTCTTCATTTGGGAACATGGCGTCAAGTCCTATTTGCAAACACCGGCGATTACAGATGTATCTTAGGTAGCCTTTGAACATCGGCGCGTTCAATCCGAGTACCCCTCTTGGCATCGTATCTTCAGCATATCGGTACTCTAATTCAACCGCTTTTTCGAAGATGGTTTTAATCTCCTCTTTGAACGCGGAAGTCCATAACTGCGGGTTCTCCAGCTTAATTTGATTAATTAAATCAATGCCAAAAT
>CAIMZP010000078.1 GCA_903846025.1 uncultured beta proteobacterium
AATTTAAAAGGGTTTGATTTTGTCTGGGCGCCCTTATCAAAACCAGAATTTGATGCTTTATCTTCTTGGCGCAAGGCCCTTGAACGCGTCTACCGTAGCGGCTGGGGTCCTGTTTTCTACTATTTAATTGAAATCTGGTGGAGACGCGAGTACTTTCCGAACGCCAAAAATAAACCTGGTAATAGACCAATCTTTCTCAAAGACAACTTATTAGTAACGGGTTTTGCCATCATTTGGATTGGCTGCTTGATTGCTGGTGCACTGGCTACAGGTCAATCGGTTTGGCTTGGGTTAATCACTGGCTTTGCAGTCCCATTCTTATTCTGGAACGGTATGATTGGTTTTGTGGTTTATGTTCACCATACCCATACCTCAGTATCTTGGTATGACAAGAAGGCAGAATGGTTGCGTGCCCAGCCCTTTGTTTCTACCACCGTGCATCTAACGTTTGGGTGGATCTGGGGTGCTTTAGTACATCACATCATGGAGCATACTGCCCACCACGTTGACATGAGTGTTCCTCTATATCGCCTGAAAGAGGCTCAAGACACTCTCGAAACTATCCTCCCAGACAGAATTTTTGTGCAAAAGTTCTCGTGGGCTTGGTATTTCGATACTGCTCGTAAGTGCAAGCTTTACGACTTTGAAAACAAAGCTTGGCTGGATTTTGATGGGAATAAAACGGCAGATTCAGTGCGGGTTGTGCTTAGCCCAGCCCCAGCGGGACAAAACGGGTAAAATAGATCCTCTGTTTAAGATTTGGATTACCCGGATTGCCCATGACTACCTCGACTCCAGCCGCCCCCCAAGATACTTCTCAAAGCCTTAAATTTTGCTCTTCTTGCAGTCGTGAAAAGCGTTTGGAAGGGGGAACATGGATTCCGACGAGTAATCGCAAGCAGCGCTGGATTTGCGCTAGTTGTCTATTTAACCGTACACACCGTACAGGTTCAGCTAAAACCTAAATCCGTTATTCGCCTCATAGCTCTACAAGCCCCTTAATCCCCAACATAGGGGTTCGTTTTACGTTCTTTACCAAATGTAGACATAGGGCCATGACCAGGCACAAACTGCACATCGTCTCCGAGAGGCCATAACTTTGTCTTAATGGCATTGATGAGGTCTGCATGATTGCCCCGAGGAAAATCCGTTCTACCAATAGATCCTGCAAATAGAACGTCTCCCACCAAAGCCAGCCTATCTTCTTTATCGAAAAATACTACATGCCCAGGGGTGTGACCGGGGCAATGAAGCACCTCTAAGTCAACGTTACCAACCTGGACATGATCCCCGTCCTCAAGCCAGCGAGTAGGGACAAACGCCTTTGCATGACCAAAGCCAAATCGAGCCGTTTGTTCTGGCAATTGATCTAACCAAAACTGCTCATCAATTTGCGGACCTTCGATAGGAACATTTAGCAGATCAGATAAATCCTTAGCTGCCGCGCAATGATCAAGATGACCGTGTGTAAGCAAGATTTTTTTTACTGTGCCACCAAGTTGTTTCACGCTATCTAATATCTTATCAATATCACCTCCAGGGTCTACAACAGCAGCATCGCCAGTGTCTTGGCAGACCAAAATAGAGCAATTTTGCTCAAAGGGCGTGACAGGGACAATTCCTAGTTTGATCGGCATATAGAAAATTCTTAAATAGGTAAGCTACTAGTTTATGGCAGAGAAGCTAGAATATATCTCATAGGATAAATAATGAATACTCACGAATCTTTTAAATTTGCACAAACACATGAGTGGGCCTCTGAAGAGGGGGATGGACTTATTTGGGTTGGCATTAGCAATCACGCACAAGAGTCGCTGGGCGATGTCATGTTTTTTCAGGCCCCAGTATTAGGGCAAGCGGTACATCAAGGTGAAGTTATCGCCGCAATCGAATCTGTAAAAGCTGCTAGCGATATTCACGCCCCTATTGGTGGTGAAATTATTGCTTTGAATGAAACTCTAAATACAAGTCCTGAAATTATTAACGAAAATCCTTATGGGACTTGGCTTTTTAAGATTAAACCCACATCTAATGAGGCCCTTCATATCGACCTTGATAGATTGATGAGCCTAGAGCAATACGATGCGAGCGCTGGGGGTTAAAAAGTGTTTAGATAGCGATGGGATCTCGCTCAATTAACCAACGAATGCGCGAGGCTTTGCTAATTCGACCTTGTGAATCTTGACGCAATTGTTGATCAATCGCCTCTAGCGCCTCTTGCAATAACTTGCGATTGTCCGATTCAATAACAAGTTGAGCCCTCTCAGAACCGGCTACTCTCATAACCGTCTTGGGTACTGGGTCATAGACTTTCAGCTGTTTAGTAATTACGCCTTTAATCTTTAAACTACTCTTGAGTTCAGTTAAAAATTGAATTGCCTTATCTAAGTTTTTTGCCTCTGCATGCACTAAGGCCTGGTAAGAGAAGGGGGGTAATTTAGCCTCCTCTCTTTCATTGGCTGTATATGCTAAAAATCCATCCACATCATGGCGCAATAAATACTGATAGACGGCGGCTTCTGGATACTGCGTTTCAATATAGATATCCCCTCCATTCTGGCCACTTACTTCAGCTCTACCTGCGCGACCAGCAACTTGAATCAGCTGCGCAAATAACCTTTCAGCCGCTCGAAAATCTGCTGAGTACAGTCGTCCATCTGCATCAAGAACAGCAACCAAGCCAATATTTTGATAGTCATGCCCCTTAGCAATCATTTGCGTACCAACAACAATATCCACATTGCCATCATGTATCTTTTGAAAGAGCGCCTCGGCTCCCTTGTTTTTTTTACTTGAATCAGTGTCGACCCTGAGCACTCTTGCCTCCGGCCACATTTCCTCAATTGCATCTTCGAGCTTTTGGGTGCCGTGGCCCAAAGTTTTTAAGTCTGCATTTCCGCATTCTGGACAAAAATTTGGAATGGGCTTAACTAAGCCGCAATGATGGCAACTAAGAATAGATCTCTTACCCAATGCTCCCGCCTTATGCAGAACCATATACGCTGAGCAATGTGTGCATTTAGATAGCCAATTACAAGCGCTACAACTTAATACTGGTGCATATCCCCGCCTGTTAATCAAAATCAGGCATTGCTTTTTTGCAGCTAGATTTTTACTAATGGCATGAGCAAGTGTTTTACTAACCAGACTTTTTTGTTTGCTAGCCCCGACATCCCCAGGGCTAAATTGGTTTTGTGGATCACGTGTGTTAATTAAATGTACCCGTGGAAGCCTTGCACCTTGCGCGCGCTGGTCAAGTCGAACATACTCGTAACGACCAGACTTAGCGGCCAACCATGTCTCCAACGATGGTGTTGCAGATGAAAGCAAGATTGGTATTGACTGATCGTGTGCACGCCATATTGCTAAGTCTCTAGCCGAGTACCTCGTACCCTCCTGCTGCTTATAGGAAGAGTCATGCTCCTCATCAACAACCACCGCCCTTAAGTTTGGCATTGGTGTTAATGCTGCTAAACGCGTTCCTAAAATAATCTGCGCCTTTCCTGTCATTGCCTCATACCAGGCTATACCTCTTTTCTTTTCAGAAACACCGCTATGTAAAACTGCCATCACCTTATCCGGGAAGTAGGCTTTAATTCTCCTTTCCAGCTGTGGTGTTAAATTAATTTCTGGCACTAGCAATAAAATTTGTGCGCACGGATCTACCAGGATGCTTGAAAGCCAATTTAAAAAAACAGCTGTTTTCCCGCTACCTGTTTGACCTTGCAACAAAATAACCCTAAAACATTTTTTATTTGCTGCCTCATTTATTAATACTTTTAATGCGTTTTTTTGATCTGGGTTGAGCTGATCTTCGCTGATAAATCCGTCCCCGACGATCTGAGGTTTATTTTTTTTATTCTCAAGAACAGCCAATTTGTTGGGGATCTTTTCCCATTCACCTGTCTTTTTCCACATTTGTGGGATGCTCGGTAATATTGTTTCACCCAATGAATGAATGTAATACTGGCTTGCAAAATTCATCAGTCGCAACAAAGCTGGGTCTAGGGCGGGAAGGGGTGCCAGTTGCCTTACTTGCTTTAATTTATCGATTTCATAATCGGAGTGAGCGCTAACTTTTATAACCAGTCCAATTGAAATCGCGCGCCCAAACGGTACCTCAACTAAGTGGCCAATCTCTGGTAATGCTCCTAATTTTTCCGCATCCCATAAATAATCAAAACCCTGCGACAAGGGCTTATCTAGCACCACTTGAACTACTATGGGTTTAGGGCTCAATTGTTTCTGTGCCTGCATTTGCTTGTGGATAAGTCTGTGGATATCATTCTAAAATTTCTATTTCTCAAGCTCTTTTATTAGATAGATAATTTAACTTGAATAAATGAATATTACTATTTATTTATTAAAATCAATAAGTTGCATTGGTTACTAAAGGTGAATGTTTATCTTTCCCTCGAATCTTGCTGTATTTTGGTTTATGCACCAAGCTGTGCATAACTTTTTACTTATTTTTTGCTAAGTTAGCAATTACTTGGGATTATTGCATTACCCTGAGGGCTTTTGACTGAGAAATAACAGTCTCGGCTAAAGTGCTCACGCTCTGGGGAGGGGTATATTGATTAATGCCATGGCCCAGATTAAAGATATGTCCATCTAGGGGGTGAAGCCCCGCCTTTAATGCTGGTGCCTGTGCTAAATCCTCGAGCAAGGAATTTGCAGCTTCAGCAATTTGTTTGGGTTCCGAAAACAGTATTAATGGGTCTAGGTTACCCTGCAACGCTAAAGGTATGTTAATTTCAAGCAATTGTTTACGGGCTCGACTTAAGGACATAGTCCAATCTATCGCAATAACATCTGCACCAATTTGTGCCATGTCATTCAACCAGATTCCACCGCCTTTGGTGAATACTATAATTGGTATTTTTCTACCCTCATGCTCTCGCGGCAATAAGGTTATCACTTTTTGCATAGCTGCCAAAGACATGCGCTGGTACCAACCGTCAGGAAGTAAGCCTCCCCAGGTATCAAAAATCATCAATGCCTGAGCGCCAGCCTTGACCTGCTCGATTAAGTAGTTAGCTATAGATTGAACGTTAATTTCCAAAATATGGTCTAGCAGATCTGGTCGACTGAACATCATAGTTTTGGCATGACGGAAATCGTCAGATCCAGATCCATCAATCATGTAACAGGCCAACGTCCATGGACT
>CAIMZP010000079.1 GCA_903846025.1 uncultured beta proteobacterium
GATGTTCATCAAAAATTGATTCGTGTGCACTTAGATCCAATCCAGTAACTATTACTCTAGAAACCAGTAAAGCAATTTGCACAAAGATAGCTAAATATATAAATCGCAAATAATATGATTTATCTTTTTTAAAACATCCATGCAGTTCATATAATTGCCATAAAGACAATAAAATAGTTGATATGGCAATGAATTCCACCCTAGCGCCATAATTTCCATTAATCACAACCCACACATACAACATGCAAGTTGCCAAAGTACCCGAAATAAAATAAACAAGCTGCTTTTTTGTAATTCGCGTGTAGATTGCCCTAAACAACAATCCCAGAGCAATATCAGAGCCTAGCTGAAGTAAGTCCCCAATAGTTAAGGCCTTGCCTGACCACGGAAAAAAGACAAATGAAAAGCAAGAGAGGGCCATTAAATAGCCTGCGATGGACCAATATAATCCAGAGCTATTGATTGCTATGCGAGTCTTCAATTCTACCGACGAGTTGAGAGCAAGGGCCAAGGTCACTAGAGCTGCCCCTAAATACATTATCTGGTTTGTAAGTTCCATTATGTAACGGTAAACCCCGATGTATTAATACAGTGAAAAACGACAAGCTTGCAC
The DNA here is from genome assembly GCA_903846025.1 of uncultured beta proteobacterium. Taxonomy (GTDB): domain Bacteria; phylum Pseudomonadota; class Gammaproteobacteria; order Burkholderiales; family Burkholderiaceae; genus Polynucleobacter. The sequence continues at coordinate 614 of CAIMZP010000079.1, forward strand.
TTGGTATCCTTACTCTGATACCTTTTATGGCGCATAAAATCTCACTTGGTTTCCGCCCATTTTTTTGGCTTCATACATTGCCATATCCGCCCGCTTAATAATGTTGCTTGATTTAATTTGATTGCCTAAAAATAGACTGGCTCCAATGCTGGCAGAACTTTCAAATTGAATGGAGGTCTCGCCTCGCGTTACATGACATATGGTAAATGTATATTTATTTGACAAACTAGATAAAATTTTATTTGCTATGCTACTTACCTGACTGGCTGTTTGTGAATAATTATTTGTAAACTCATTTAAAATCACAACAAATTCGTCACCACCAAACCGGCTTGAAGTATCTTTTGCCCGCAAACCATTAGAAATGCGTTTTGCAAATTCAGCCAGTAATAAATCACCTACTTCATGCCCATATTGATCATTGATGAATTTCAAGTTATCGATATCAATAAATAGCAAAGCCCCGTAAAGAGCGCTGCGTTTACTTTGAACAAGAGCCTGATTTAAGCGGTCTAAGCATAAATTACGATTAGGCAGATTTGTCAACTGATCAAAAAATGCTAATTTTTTCGTTTTATCATCTATTTTGATGCGGTCGGATATGTCGCGTATCGTCATGATGAAATTGCAAATATCCCCTTGTTTATTGAATATTGGGGAAATAGACAATTCATTCCAAAATGCCGCTCCGCCTTTTCGGTAGTGCAATATCTCTCCGGAAAAGTGAGATAAGTCCATATAAGCCAAATCGATTTTGGCTATGGTATTTTTATTGGTTTTTGGGCCATTGAATAACTCTCCATAACCTTTACCCTCAAAGTCATTAAGAACATATCCCGTAATTGATGTAAAAGTATCATTCACACTAATAATGATGCAATTTTCATCTAAGATGACCACGCCCTGACCAAGCATATTGATGGCATTATCCAAGGCTCGCCTTCCAAGAAGTGCGCGAACCTTTAAGCCAGAAGTCACAGCGTCCATTAAACTGCTCTTGACCCAATTCCAAACTTATTTGCCAAGCCCATTAAGTAGGATTTAAATTCCATACTGAACTCTGGGTGCTTTAAAGCGAACTCAACAGTTGCCTTTAAGTACCCTAGCTTATCGCCACAATCGTAGCGAATCCCTTTGAACTCATATGCCATTACCTTTTCTACCTGCAATAAGGATTCAATGGCGTCCGTTAACTGGTACTCACCACCAGACCCAGATTTTAATTGACGAATATGCTTAAAAATATTGGGGGATAAGATATACCGCCCCACGACACCCAAATTAGATGGCGCATCTTTTGGCTGGGGTTTTTCAATGATACGATTGATTTTATAAGCGCCGTCGCCTTCATCAATCCCAGCAATAACCCCATAAGAGGAGCTTTTCTCTGGTCTGATTTTTTCAACTGCTAAAACTGAGGTCTGATTTTTCTTATGCAGTTGCATCATCTGACACAACACAGGAGGTCTTCCATCCAAGAGATCGTCCGCCAAAATGACTGCAAACGCCTCATCTCGAACAAGCTTTTCTGCGCATAAAACAGCGTGTCCCAAACCAAGGGCCTCAGATTGTCGTATATAGACACAATCTATATGGCTAGGCTTAATATTGCGTACCAGCACCAAGAGATCTGTCTTATTTTTAGCCTCAAGCTCTGCCTCAAGCTCATAGGCTTTATCAAAGTGATCTTCAATAGACCTCTTATTACGTCCAGTCACAAAAATCAGCTCAGTAATACCTGAGGCAATCGCCTCTTCTACTGCATATTGAATGAGGGGTTTATCCACGACATTCAGCATTTCTTTTGGGCTTGCCTTAGTGGCAGGCAAAAACCGTGTCCCTAAGCCAGCAACTGGGAATACTGCTTTAGTTATTGGCTGATATTTAGTAATACTCACGCCTTCTTCCCCTCGTAAATAGTTACTATTGTTTCAATAAACTATAAAAAATGAGACCCAATAAGCGCAATCCTCATCCTATTAACGCAATTTTTTCTATCCTTAGGCCCAACAATAAAAGCGCTAGATTTTTTGACTATTGGAAATAGGATTTAAGGTGGGTAATTCGATCAGATGTGATGGAGTCAATGTGCTGCAGATCAATAGCAGCGTCTTTTCTAAGAGCTCTATCAATTGGAACAGATAACTGTTTCCCCAATTCAACTCCGGGCTGATCAAAACTGTTGATTCCCCATAAGATTCCCAAGGCAACTGTACGACTTTCATACAAAGCCAATAGCGCCCCAAGATGAAAAGCATCTAATTTTGGAAGAATAATGAGGTTGCTGGGCTTGTTACCAGGGTAGCTTTCATTGGGGATTTCAGAAATCTTACCGCGAGAAAGCGCCTGCGCTTGCGCCAAACAATTCGCCAATAGCGTTCGGTGATGATCGACCGCTTCGGGAATATCGCTCATCGGCTCTCTAACAGCAATGAAATCTACTGGGATGATCTCAGCGCCTTGATGTAGTAGTTGAAAATAGGAATGTTGAGAGTTAGTTCCTACACTGCCAAATACAACGGGAGAAGAGTTCTGTATAGGAGTATCACCACACCCCACGCTCTTCCCATGACTCTCCATTTCAAGCTGCTGTAACCAAAATGGAAATAGGCTGAGTGCATTTGCATAAGGAATGACTGCATAGGCAGTTGACGAATACTTTTTTTGCTGGTGTAGCAATGCTAAGGCCATTAATATCGGTACATTTTTCTCAATTGGGGTAGCTTGAAAATGCCGGTCAATCGCTTCAGCCCCCTTTAAAAAGGACATAAATCTCTCAAACCCATACTGCAATGCAATGCAAAGACCTACCGCTGACCATACGGAAAAGCGTCCACCCACCCAACTCCAAAAGGGGAAAATCTGAGCATCCGTAACACCAAATAATTGTGCAGCTGTAGGGTTAGCAGTAACAGCTAGTAGTGCTTTCTGGACTTGATTATCACTACAACCATTGGATTTGAGCCAATTCACTACTGCCTTGGCATTCATCAAAGTCTCCGTTGTACCGAAGGTCTTTGAAACGATAATGACACGCGTACTAGCCGGCTTTGCTTGCTTAAAAATCTGTGTAAGTTCTTCACCATCTATATTGGCAGCAAAATGCATTCGCATTGCCCTACTATTAATCCCAGGTAAATTCGCCAATGCTTGTACTGCTAATTGGGGACCAAAAACAGACCCCCCGATTCCAATGTGAATGACATCAGTGACTCCATCCCATTCATTGCATAGGGAATGAATACGTTGCCATACCGCCTCAATCTCAGGCATGACATTTTTACCGTCTACAAAAATGGGATTTTTTGAACAATTACGTAAAGCGGTGTGCAACACAGGACGCTGCTCACCCCTATTAATGATTTTTCCCGAAAACATATCATCAATACGATCAGCAATATTCGTATTCTTAGCAAGCTCAATTAAATCTTGCCATTCTTTTTTGCTAATATTTTGATAGGCAGAATCCAATACGAGACCGGCTGCATTTAAGCTCCCAAATGAAGCATTGGGCATCTCACCAAATTGCCCTTCGAGAATGGGCTCAACATCCAGATTATTTAACACCTGATTCATCTATCCACAGAAAAATTGAAGGGGGCTCCCTTTCTACTGTCTATTTTGATGATTGCAAAGATGTTGGTAGACCCATTAACCGCAAAATGATTCTATAAAATGCAATTCTAAATTGATGGGTTTATAGTGATTACTACAGATTAAGCACTAAAAAATTTAGAGTGACTTGAAGACCTCTAAAAAACTGAGAATGCTTATGCTAAATGGGGCGAACGACGGGGCTCGAACCCGCGACAACCAGAATCACAATCTGGGACTCTAC
>CAIMZP010000080.1 GCA_903846025.1 uncultured beta proteobacterium
GAGCATTTACGAGCAGCTTTAGAAGCCATTGAATTTTTAGATCCTGATAACCCTAAAAAGCTGATGGCCCGATTGCAGGCTCTTTTTGCCAGAAGTCGGCTTCACAAAGAAGAGGTTGACCTTTTGCGGGGAATTGCAAAACAGATCATCCTAAGAAAATAAGCAAAGCGTATTAGCCGTTAAAATCCGTAGATGCTTAATTCTTTATTCGATCAAGTCGATTCCATCATTGCTCGCGATCCTGCTGCGAGAAATCGCCTTGAGGTCATCACCTGTTATCCAGGCTTACATGCCGTTTGGTTACATCGCCTTTCGCATGGATTGTGGAGTATGGGTCTTAAGTGGATTGCCAGACTCCTCTCGATGGTTTCCCGCTGGATTACTGGCATTGAAATTCATCCCGGAGCAAAGATTGGTCGCCGTGTTTTTTTAGATCATGGGCTCGGTATTGTTATTGGTGAAACCACTGAAATTGGTGATGATTGCACCATCTACCAAGGCGTCACTTTAGGTGGCACTTCTTTGTACAAGGGCGTTAAACGACACCCCACTTTAGGTAAAGGCGTTGTGATTAGTGCTGGCGCTAAAGTGCTCGGTGGATTTACTGTAGGCGATGGTGCGCGCGTGGGCTCTAACGCAGTGGTATTAAAAGAAATTCCTCCAGGCGCAACGGCAGTGGGTATTCCTGCGCGCATTTTGCATCCCGATTTGCCACAAAATACCAGCGCGGATAGCAAAGCAAAAGAATACTTCCAAGCATACGGGGTCACACCGAATGTAGATGATCCAGTATCGATGGCCCTTAAAGGATTAATAGATGCCAGTCTTGAGCAAGAGGCTAAGATTGCCATGCTTGAGCAAGCGCTGGCTAAACTCAACAACACCGCCATGGGTGATACAAAAGAATGCAGTGACACCAAACGGGATTTAGGCGCCCTGAAAGAGTGGCTTAAAGAGTGAGCCGTGATTAAGCCAGAGGGTGCTCAGCACCCCTAGGCTTAATGTAGTGTTGGCGAGCCAGATGCGCGGCCAATCAAATCGTCATCGCCATCATCCGCATCATCACTCGGCATGCCAAAAGTAAAGCTCTCGCCCCCTTCTGGGTGCTGGTTTTCGATTTCTTGATCCGTAGCAGCGCGAATATCTTGAACCTGAACCCAAAAACGCAAAGCCATTCCCGCCAAAGGATGATTGCCATCTAGAACCACCTGGCTATCGGCAACATCAGTCACTGTATAAATCAATGGCTCATCATCTACATCCTGAGCATCTGCAACGTCTGGGGCATCCTCTTGGACATCAGCATCAGGCACACCTTCAAATTGCATGCCTACTTCCAGCGGCTCAGGGAAACGTGCGCGTGGTTCAATTTTTAATAGCTCAGGGTCATAGTCACCAAAAGCTTCGCTAGGTTCAAGCTGAATGCTGGCCTCATAACCAATATCATGACCATCTAAGATATTTTCAATTTTTGGAAAAGTACCCTCGTAGCCACCGTGCAGGTATACCATCGGAGAATCTGGTTCTTCGATGACATTATTCTGCGCATCGGTTAACTTATAACGTAGGGATACAACTGTGTTTTTTTCGATCTTCATGCGGAATTCATTAAACATGGGGTTTTAAATAGTTTCTCTTTGATACTTCGTTTTTACTTAGCTACGAACAAGCCATTACTTTATGACCTCATTTTACTTGAGCAAGCCTTATCAACCACCCCAAGCTCCAAAAAACCTGCCTCTAGATGAACCATGGGCCTTATTGGGTGGCAGGAGCCCCCAGGAGTTCATGAAACTCTTTTGGCATAAGAAGCCACTGCTCGTTAGGGGAGCAATTCCCGCCTTTTTGCTTTCAAAGCAACTTAATGAGCCATTGGAGAGTCCAATTTCCGCTCAGGATCTCTTTAAAATTGCCGCTACTGATGAGGCTGAAGCCAGACTCA
>CAIMZP010000081.1 GCA_903846025.1 uncultured beta proteobacterium
CGTGACCGGTTTGCGGGTTGTGAACGCCCGAAATACCTATTACGAGGCCGGTGATTTGCTAAATGGCGCGGCGATTGATAAGTACAGTTTTTTGCGGGATGCCTATATACAGAGGCGTGAATATCAAATTAATGACGGGCGTGAAGATGAAGAGCCCCTCATGCCGCCTTATGAGAATGGCTATGAGTAAGTTAAGTTAGCCTTAAAGGAATAAAATCAGGCCTCATTACGGTTGGTTGCTTAGGAATATATGAAAAGTTTTAAAACGATGCAAAAAGGTTTGGCTTTAGCACTTTTGAGAGTAGTTTCCGGATTATTTTTGATAGTTGGTACTGCGTATGCTCAGGCTCCAGATCAATCGACTCCGGATGGCTTAATTAAGGCAGTGGTTTCGGATGTAATGGCTTCAGTGAAATCGGATCCCGAAATTCAAAAAGGGAACATTCCCCGCATTGTGGATTTGGTTGATAAGAAAATTGTTCCGCATACCGATATGCGTCGCACGACCGAAATGGCTATGGGGCCTAATTGGAAAAAGGCCTCTCCAGAGCAGCAGACTCAGTTGGTGGCAGAATTTAAGACGCTATTGATCCGCACATACTCTGGTGCCCTGAGTCAGTTACGCGACCAAACAGTGCAATTCAAACCATTGAGGGCTGCGCCTGATGACAACCAAGTGGTCGTTAAAACGGTTGTCCTCGGTCATGGTGATCCAGTGCCGCTAGATTACCGCCTAGAAAAAACGGCTACTGGCTGGAAAGTCTATGACATGAACATCATGGGCGTTTGGTTGGTAGAGGCTTACCGCAATCAATTTGCTAATCAAATTAGTCAAAACGGTGTTGATGGCTTAGTCAAGTTTTTGCAAGAGCGCAATAAACAACTGGCATCAGCTAAACCCGTTAACTGAAGATCGCCGAAATCATGACCTTCTTATTACCAGCTTCTGTAACGCAAGAAAATGTTTTGCGGCTGGAGAAAGAGGGCTTATTGAATTTAACGACTGTTAAAACCGTAGATTGTTCAGCGCTCAGTGATTTTGATTCCACTGTAATTACAGTGATGCTCGCCTGGCAAAAGAAATTACAGGCAGATGGTCAGCAGTTGAAGATTGTCCATGCTCCTGAGAAATTAAAAGTATTGGCCAGTGTTTATGGTGTTTCTACGCTGCTTGGTTTGTCGTAGTATGCGCGCTGCCATATCCATTAAAAACATATCCAAAAGTTATGGAGCACTTCAGGCCTTGGATGATGTTTCTCTATCGATTGAGCCAGGTGAGTTCTTTGGTTTGCTTGGACCGAATGGAGCTGGCAAGACCACTTTGATCTCCATCTTAGCTGGATTGGTAAAGGCAGATCGTGGCCACGCCTCAATTATGGGGGCTGATGTGCAAAGTGCTTTTCGTGAAGCACGACGTATGTTGGGGGTTGTCCCACAAGAATTGGTATTTGACCCCTTTTTTACTGTGCGTGAAACTTTGCAATTTCAGTCGGGCTACTTTGGTATTCGTAACAATGATGCTTGGGTGGATGAAATCATTGCGCACCTAGATCTCACAAGTAAAGCAGATAGCAATATGCGTTCTTTGTCTGGCGGCATGAAGCGACGGGTTTTGGTTGCTCAAGCACTGGTACACAGACCGCCAGTCATTATTTTGGATGAGCCCACGGCAGGAGTCGATGTGGAGTTGCGTCAATCACTTTGGCAGTTTATTAGTCGCCTTAATCAAGATGGTCACACGATCGTCCTTACCACCCATTATCTCGAGGAAGCGGAAGCATTGTGTCAACGCATTGCGATGCTAAAGCAAGGAAAAATTGTAGCCCTGGATACTACTGAAAATTTATTAAGTCAGTACGGCTCGATTAAAAAAGATGGTGAAGGTAAAGTGGACCTAGAGGATGTGTTTGTCAACATCATGTCAGGGGGCGCACTATGAAACAGCCCGCCAATCAATCTCCACCCATGCTCGTATATGGAAGTGGTTTTCCAACCTTGCTGCGCAAAGAAGTAAAGCGTTTTTATAAGGTAGCCTTTCAAACAGTTGCTGCGCCAGTGCTCACCGCGATCTTGTACCTCATGATTTTTGGGCATGTACTTGAAGGCAAGCAAATGTATGGGCATCTCAGTTATGCCGCATTCTTGATTCCCGGCTTAGTCATGATGAGTGTTTTGCAAAATGCTTTTGCGAATACCTCCTCTTCCTTAATTCAGTCAAAAATCACCGGTAATCTGGTATTTGTCTTACTTGCCCCCTTTAGTCATTTTGAGTTTTACGCTGCCTATGTTTTAGCAGCAGTATTTCGTGGGGTGATGGTCGGCTTGGGAGTTTTGGTAATTACGGCTTGGTATGCCCCTCCAACATTTGAGTATCCTATTTGGATTTTGACCTTTGCTTTTTTAGGCGCCGCTATTTTGGGAAGTATGGGACTTATTGCTGGTATCTGGGCGGATAAGTATGATCAATTGGCTGGATTTCAGAATTTCCTCATCATGCCTGCCACGATGTTATCTGGCGTGTTCTATTCAATTCACTCTCTGCCACCAGCATGGCAAGCCGTTTCGAATTTCAATCCCTTCTTTTATATGATTGATGGATTTCGTTATGGGTTTTTTGGAGTTTCGGATGTTTCTCCTTGGAATAGCCTGGGGATCGTCATGTGCTTTTTTGTGCTGGTCTCAGCAGTCGCTTTGCGTTTATTACAAAAAGGCTATAAGTTAAGGAATTAAGTAGTGTTTCACCAAAATAACGTATTAGCTAAATTGAGATTTATCAGGAGATCATGATGTTGCCAACCCCCGAGCAAATTGAAGACTATATCAAGCAAGGTATCGTCTGCACCCACATTCAGGTTGAGGGCGATGGCCAACATTTCTTTGCCACCATTGTGAGTCCAGAGTTTGAGAGTAAGCGCCTCATCCAACGTCATCAATTGGTCTATGCGGCCATGGGTGATCGCATGAAGGCCGAAGTTCATGCCTTATCGATTAAAGCGTTTACTCCTGAAGAGTTTGCTCAGAATTCAGCTTCCTAAAATATTAGATTAGATTTTTACTGGAATAGTTTCATGGATAAATTACGAATGATTGGCGGAGTCCCGCTCGTGGGCGAAGTCAAGATCGCAGGGGCAAAGAACGCTGCGTTACCCATCTTATGCGCCTGCTTACTGACCGATCAACCCATCACGTTGCGTAATGTTCCTGATTTGCAAGATGTGAGGACAATGATCAAGATCTTGCAGGAGATGGGTGTTCAAGTCAGCTTTCCTGATGCAACCGATCATCATCATTTGGTGCTCAATGCGGCTAACATCAAAAGTTCTGAAGCCACCTATGAGATGGTTAAAACCATGCGCGCCTCTATTTTGGTTCTGGGCCCCCTGTTGGCTAGAATGCACAGCGCCAAAGTATCTTTGCCAGGCGGATGCGCCATTGGTGCTCGTCCAGTAGATCAGCACATTAAAGGCTTAAAAGCGATGGGCGCCACCATTCACATTAAGGGTGGTTATATTGAAGCGCAAACCACAGCGTCAGTGGGTCGCTTGCAGGGTGCCTCGATTTTGACCGACATGATTACGGTAACCGGTACAGAAAATTTGTTAATGGCAGCCACGTTGGCTTCTGGCACAACTATTTTGGAAAATGCTGCGCGCGAGCCAGAGGTGGGCGATTTAGCTGAACTACTGGTGAAGATGGGCGCGAAAATTACGGGAATTGGCAGTGATCGTTTAGTCATTGAGGGCGTAGAAAAACTGCATAGTGCTGAACATGCGGTGATTGCTGATCGGATCGAAGCGGGAACTTTCTTGTGCGCTGTCGCTGCGGTGGGCGGTGAAATTTTGGTGAAAGACTGTCGTCCGGATACGCTCGATGCCGTCATCGTCAAACTAAAAGAAGTGGGCCTAGAAATGGAAGTGGGCCCTGATTGGATTAAGGCGTCTATGCGGGGTCGACCCAAGGCGGTGAGCTTTCGCACCTCTGAATACCCCGCCTTTCCAACCGATATGCAGGCTCAATTAATGGCTGTCAATGCAGTAGCTATCGGTAACTCCACTATTACCGAGACTATCTTTGAGAATCGCTTTATGCACGTTCAAGAATTAAATCGTTTGGGCGCTGATATTGCAATTGAGGGCAATACCGCAATTGCCCAAGGTGTGGAGAAGCTTTCTGGGGCCATCGTGATGGCTACTGATCTGCGCGCTTCAGCCAGCTTGGTGATTGCTGGTTTAGCCGCTCTAGGGGAGACCCAAGTTGACCGAATCTATCATCTAGACCGTGGTTACGATCGTATGGAGCAAAAGTTGACCTTATTAGGGGCCAACATTGAGCGCGTGAAGTAAGCCTAAGGGATAATTAGTTCATGAAGTTAACTCTAGCCCTCTCGAAGGGGCGCATCTTCGAAGAAACCGCTGAAATCTTATCTAAGATTGGTATTCGGCCGTTAGAAGATCCAGAAAAATCACGCAAACTGATTATTGAGACCTCCAATCCAGAGGTTCGTTTGATTATTGTGCGAGCCTCTGATGTACCTACTTATGTGCAATTTGGTGGGGCTGATTTTGGGGTCGCTGGTTTAGATGTGCTCATGGAAAATGGAACCGATGGCCTTTATGTACCATTTGATCTACACATTGCTAAATGCCGCATGTCCGTTGCTGTCAAGGAAGGTTTTGATTACGCCTCCGCAGTCAAGCAAGGCTCCCGCCTAAAAGTCGCAACCAAGTATGTCAATTGCGCCCGTGAACACTTTGCCAATAAAGGGGTTCATATCGATACGATTCATTTGTACGGATCAATGGAGCTTGCTCCATTGGTGGGTCTGGCAGATGCGATAGTCGATTTGGTTTCTACTGGCAATACCCTGCGTGCGAATGGCTTAATTGAAGTAGAGCCGATTGCTGATATCAGTGCACGCCTAGTGGTAAATCAAGCTTCATACAAGCGAAAGCGTGCCCAGCTTCAACCGTTTTTTGAGTTATTAAAGTAAAAAATTATGTCTGCCCCACACATTAATATCAAACGTCTTCAGAGCAAAGAGGCTGGGTTTAAAGAGACCTTGTTAGCTAGCTTATCGCTGCCGATGGCAGATGATGAGGCGATTGATAAAGCTGTGGCCCATATTTTGGCGCAGGTCAAATTGACGGGTGATGAAGCCGTACTCAGTTTTACCAAGCAGTTTGACCGCTTAAATGTGGCTAACGTTTCCGAATTGGAAATTTCTCGTAAAGAGTTAGAGCTCGCTTATCTGGGTTTATCTGCTGAGCAAAAAAATGCCTTAGATGTGGCCGCTAAGCGCGTACGCATTTATCACGAGAGGCAAAAAATTGAAGTCGGCTGCCACTCTTGGGAATATGAAGAGGCTGACGGTACTCGCTTGGGTCAAAAAGTCACCCCGCTTGATCGTGTTGGTATTTATGTTCCAGGCGGTAAGGCGGCTTATCCCTCTTCAGTTTTGATGAATGCCATTCCTGCAAAGGTTGCTGGTGTGAATGAAGTCATCATGGTGGTGCCTACCCCTGATGGTGCAAGAAACCCTTTGGTTTTAGCTGCAGCATGGCTTTCAGGGGTTGATCACGTCTTTACGATTGGTGGAGCACAAGCAGTTGGGGCTTTGGCTTACGGTACAAAAACCATTCCATCAGTCGATAAGATCGTGGGCCCTGGTAACGCTTATGTAGCGGCTGCTAAGCGCAGAGTATTTGGAACTGTCGGTATCGATATGATTGCAGGCCCTTCAGAAATCTTAATATTGTGTGATGGCTCTAGTAATCCCGATTGGATTGCCATGGATTTATTCTCCCAGGCAGAGCACGATGAGCAAGCGCAATCGATTTTGCTTTGTCCTGATGCGCAATTTATTGAGCAGGTTCAAGCAAGTATTAATGCATTATTGCCAGAGATGCCTAGACGCAAAGTGATTGAAGCATCCTTAACTAATCGCGCTCTATTGATTCAAGTAAAAGATATGGGTGAAGCCTGCGAAATTGCTAATGCAATTGCGGCTGAGCATTTAGAGATTTGTGCTGTAGAGCCTCGTCAGTGGGCAGAGCAAATTCGTCACGCAGGAGCGATCTTTATGGGCAACTACACCAGTGAATCTCTTGGAGATTATTGTGCCGGTCCGAATCACGTTTTACCAACTGCGCGCACAGCGCGTTTCTCCTCTCCATTGGGCGTATATGACTTTATTAAACGCTCAAGCATGATTGAGGTTAGTGAGGCTGGTGCGCAAACGCTTGGTGCTGTAGCTAGTACATTAGCTCATGGTGAAGGTTTGCAGGCTCACGCGCGTGCTGCTGAGATGCGACTTAAGAAGTAGACAAAATCTCTTTCAAAGCAGTAACGAATTCATCATTTTGGGCATTTGTACCAATCGTAATTCGCAGAAAATTCTCAATACGCGCTGATTTGAAATGGCGAACAATGATGCCTCGATCACGGAGAGCTTGGTATAGAACTGCGCCAGCATGCCGGGGGTGACGAGTAAAAATGAAGTTTGCTGTAGAAGGTAAGGTATCAAACCCTAACGCCACCAACTCTGCTACCAAGTGCTCACGCGTTTGAATGACTTTGTTACTAGTTTGCTCTAAGTGGGCTTGATCTTGAATGGCGGCAATAGCGCCAGCTTGCGCTAAGCGTCCCAAAGGGTAGGAGTTAAAACTATTTTTAACACGCTCAAGACCCTCAATTAAGGCAGGATGACCCACCGCGAAACCAACCCTCAGACCAGCCAATGCGCGAGATTTTGAGAGAGTGTGAACGACTAAGAGATTTTCTGGGCAGGAAGGGCCACGCAGGAGCTCAATACAAGACTGCGTGCCGTAATCAACATAAGCCTCATCAATCACCACTACTGAGTCTGTATTTCTGGCGAGCAGGTCTTCAATTTCACGGCGCGCAATCGCTCTACCCGTTGGGGCATTGGGATTGGGAAAAATAATTCCGCCATTGGGGGATTGGTAGTCGGCGGTTTGGATACCAAAACCATCTCCCAAGGGGATGGTTTGATAATGAATGTCGAAGAGCTTGCAGTAGACCGGGTAAAAGCTATAGGTAATATCTGGAAATTGGACTGGCAAGTTTTGCTTTAAAAGTCCTAAAAAGACGTGAGCCAGAACTTCATCTGAGCCATTTCCTAAAAATACCTGTTTTGGATCTAAACCATGTAAATCAGCAATGGCTTGCTTGAGCGCCAGTCCTTCGGGATCTGGGTACAGGCGTAAATCATCGTTGGTTTGCTCGTGGATAGCCGCTAGTGCCTTGGGTGACGGCCCATAAGGACTTTCATTGGTATTGAGTTTGACCAACCTCGCCATTTTTGGCTGTTCCCCTGGAACATAAGGGGTGAGGGTCTGCACAACGGGGCTCCAAAAACGGCTCATGAGGGACTTTGGTTAAAAATCAGCAAAAAATAAAATCAATGTAGTAAAGCAAACTCAGTATTTATGTCTCTATTAGGAATGATATTATGAAGCTTCCATTAATACTTCGCCTCGCGGCGCAATGAAGCATGCGGCAAGCCGACGTTACCCGAAACACTTCGGAAACCAAAATCCACATCACCATCAATCTAGATGGTTCAGGTAAGGCTGAGCTTGCCTCAGGCGTCCCTTTCTTGGATCACATGCTCGATCAAATTGCCCGTCACGGCATGATTGACTTAAAAGTGGTCGCGAATGGGGATACCCATATTGATGATCACCATACTGTTGAGGATGTTGGCATTACTTTGGGTCAAGCGTTTGCTAAGGCGGTCGGCGATAAAGCGGGCATTACTCGCTATGGTCACTCTTATGTGCCCTTGGATGAAACTTTGTCCCGTGTAGTGATCGATTTTTCTGGCCGGCCAGGACTAGAATTTAACGTTCCCTTCACCCGCGCGCGGGTAGGAGACTTTGATGTGGATCTAAGTATTGAGTTTTTTCGCGGTTTTGTAAACCATGCCGGCGTGACTTTGCATATTGATAATTTACGTGGCATTAATGCCCATCATCAGATTGAAACCGTATTTAAAGCCTTTGGTCGCGCTTTGCGCATGGCCTTGGAAATTGATCCGCGTGCATCTGGTGCCGTTCCTTCTACTAAGGGCAGTCTTTAATCTAGAGCTTTTCTAGTGCCCAGTAGAAAACAGCAGAACACAGGTTAAAAGTTGGTGCAAACAATTGCGATCGTAGATTACGGAATGGGTAACCTACGTTCCGTATATCAGGCCTTTCATCATGTGGCGCCAGATGCCAATATCTTGATTGCCCGTACCCCTGAAGAAATTAGATTGGCAGAGCGTGTAGTTCTTCCAGGCCAAGGCGCTATGCCCGATTGTATGAAGCACTTAGAAGAGTCTGGTTTGCTCGAAGCCCTTTTAGATGCCGCGCAAAATAAACCGCTATTGGGGGTTTGCGTGGGAGAGCAAATGCTTTTTGATCAGAGCGCCGAAGTGCGCTCTGGGGCTCATTCAAGCTGGACCCCTTGTTTAGGTTTAATCCCAGGTGAAGTCCGCCGTTTTGAGTTAGCAGGACAACTACAGCCAGATGGCTCTGCTTATAAAGTCCCTCATATGGGCTGGAATCAAGTGCGCCAAGATCGCCAGCACCCCATTTGGGAAGGTATTCCGGATTTAACGAGTTTTTACTTTGTGCATAGCTACTACGTGGTGGCCCAGCGCAGTGAAGATATTGTAGGTTCAACTGAGTATGGCGCTTGGTTTACTTCTGCGGTTGCAAAAGATAATATTTTTGCAACCCAGTTTCACCCAGAAAAAAGTGCAGAATATGGTCTACGGCTTTACAAAAATTTTGTTTCTTGGCAACCTTAATTACTCTCTAACGTTCCGCTATGCTGCTGATTCCCGCAATTGATCTAAAAGATGGCCACTGTGTTCGACTAGAACAAGGTGATATGGATAGAGCCACGGTCTTTTCAGAAGACCCTGGTGCCATGGCCGCACATTGGATTAGCAAAGGCGCACGACGTTTGCACCTAGTTGATCTCAATGGCGCGTTTGCTGGCAAGCTTAAAAATGAAGCTGCGATTAAATCGATCCTTAAAGCCGTGGGAGATGAGATTCCAGTGCAATTGGGTGGCGGTATTCGGGATTTGGATACCATTGAGCGCTTACTAGATGACGGTATCAGCACGGTCATTATTGGTACCGCTGCAGTTAAGAATCCCGGGTTTGTTCAAGATGCCTGTACGGCATTTCCAGGCCACATCATGGTAGGTTTAGATGCTCGTGACGGTAAGGTGGCAACCGACGGTTGGAGCAAGATTACTGGTCATGAAGTGATTGACCTGGCCAAGAAATTTGAAGACTGGGGTGTTGAAGCCATTATCTATACTGACATTGGGCGAGATGGCATGCTCAAGGGGGTCAACATGGAAGCCACCACTAAATTGGCTCAAGCGATTCGGATTCCAGTGATTGCTAGTGGCGGCCTGTCGAGCAATCATGATATTGAAGCGCTCTGCGCTGCTGAAGCCGAAGGCATTATGGGTGTGATTGCAGGCCGATCTATCTATGCAGGCGACCTTGATCTGACCATGGCGCAAAAATATGCCGATGAGCTGACAATTAAGTTCGCCAAGAAAATTATCTAAGGTGTTAACGAAAAGAATCATTCCTTGCCTGGATGTCACTGCAGGGCGCGTGGTTAAGGGTGTGAACTTTGTGGGCTTGCGTGATGCCGGCGATCCAGTAGAAATTGCCCGTCGTTATGACTTGCAGGGTGCTGACGAGCTGACTTTTTTAGACATTACTGCCACCTCGGATGGGCGGGATTTAATTTTGCATATCATCGAGGATGTCGCATCTCAGGTATTTATTCCATTAACGGTTGGTGGTGGCGTCCGTGCGGTTGCTGATGTTCGACGCTTGCTGAATGCTGGCGCTGATAAGGTCAGTATGAATTCCTCAGCAGTTGCCAAACCCGATTTGGTTTCTGATGCGGCCGCATATTATGGTTCTCAATGCATTGTGGTTGCCATTGATGCCAAAAAAACAGCCACGGGCAACTGGGAAGTATTTACCCATGGCGGCAGAACTGCTACCGGCATGGATGTAGTGACATGGGCAATGGAAGTGGCTCAGCGAGGCGCTGGTGAGATTCTCCTAACCAGCATGAACCGGGATGGTAGCAAAGATGGGTTTGATCTCGAATTAACCGCTGCTGTGAGTGACGCTGTCGGTATTCCGGTGATTGCTTCTGGCGGAGTGGGTAATTTGCAACATTTAGTAGATGGTATTACTAAAGGGCATGCGGATGCTGTCCTCGCCGCTAGCATCTTTCACTATGGCGAATATACCGTGCAACAAGCCAAGGAATATATGGCAAGCCAAGGAATTCCGGTTCGAATTTAAGTGGTCAGTTTGGATTAGTTGTAAAGTTCAAACATGAGCGCACCGAAGATCCCACCCAAGAGTACATTTACCCCCATTGATTCTTTGATGCCAGGACCTTGGCTAGATGCCGTGACTTGGAATGATCAAGGTCTGGTACCTGTGATTGCTCAAGAAGTTGGCAGCAAAGACATCTTGATGATGGCTTGGATGAATCGGGATGCCTTATTAGAAACTCTGCGTTTAGGCGAGGCTGTTTACTGGACCCGTTCACGACAAAAGCTGTGGCATAAGGGTGAAGAATCAGGCCATACTCAAAAGATCAAAGAAATTCATCTCGACTGCGATGGCGACACTATTTTGCTTTTTGTGGAACAAAAAGACGGTATTGCTTGCCACACGGGGGAGCACAGTTGCTTTTTTAGGGCTTGGGATTCTGCTCAATCTGCCTGGGTGGATGAGTCTCAGTCTAAAAAGTAAGTCAAACTTAAAAAGAGGCACCCAGGGCGGATGTATTGTTTCGTCATGAAAAAGACCTAAAATCACCCTATGACTAGTTCTGTGAATACACCAACACATTTAGACTCTGCTTTTGCCCATTTGGCGGATGTCGTGGATCAACGCCGGGATGCTTTTAAAGCTGGCCAGCTTGATCCTAAGACTTCTTACACCGCCTTGCTCTTTTCCAAGGGCGATGATGGGATTTTGAAAAAGATTGGCGAGGAGGCGACCGAGACAGTAATGGCTGCCAAGGATACCCGTCACTCAAATTTAGCCCCAGAGCAACAAAAGTTCTTGGTTGGTGAAATGGCTGACCTTTGGTTTCATTGCCTGGTTGCACTTTCTCAATTTCATTTGCGCCCAGAAGACGTGATTGCTGAGTTAGATCGCCGCTTGGGCACTTCGGGAATCGAAGAAAAGGCCGCTAGAAAAGCTACCGCTCAAGAGTAAATACGGAATAAACCATGTCACACGATCCTAATTGCTTATTTTGTAAAATTTCTCAAGGCCTTATTCCTTCTCAGAAGGTGTATGAGGACGAGGAAATCTTCGCCTTTAAAGATATTCACCCAGCGGCGCCAGTGCATTTTTTGATTATTCCGAAGAAGCATATTGCGATGCTGGAATCTGCAGAACCCATGGATGCACCATTGCTGGGTAGAATGATGGAATTAGCACCGCGTCTTGCCAAAGAGCAGGGCTCCCGTCCCGGAAAAGATGGTGGCTTTAGGGTAATGGTGAACAATGGTGTAGATGGTGGGCAGGAGGTTTATCACTTGCATTTACATGTGATGGGCGGTCCCCGCCCCTGGAAAAAATAATCCGAGGAGATTTGAAAATGGGTTCATTTAGCATTTGGCATTGGTTAATTGTGTTGGTCATCGTAATGCTGGTATTTGGTACCAAAAAACTACGTAACATTGGTCAAGATTTAGGTGGCGCCGTAAAGGGCTTCAAAGATGGCATGAAAACAGCGGAGACGCCAGAAGCACCAAAAGATCAAATTGTGCAAAACACGGCTGTTCCTGCAGATAAGACTGTGGACGTGCAGGCTAAAGACATTAGCAAGTGATTAAAGAGGCGCGCGTAGAAATCATGTGGTCTCTTAAATGATTGATCTGGGCGTTTCAAAGCTTGCTCTTATTGCAGTAGTCGCTTTAGTGGTGGTTGGTCCAGAGCGCTTGCCAAAAGTGGCGCGCATGGCTGGCAATTTATTTGGCCGTGCGCAGCGTTATATGGCAGAGGTCAAATCTGAAGTCAGTCGTCAGATGGAAGTTGAAGAATTTAAGCAGCTGCGCGAAGAGGGCGCGGCGGCCTTGAGGGAGGTGGAGAGCAGCCTTCAGTCAACGGTTCAAGAGGCAAACGCCCATCTAAGCGATCAAGCAGATATTTTTGAGCACAATTTCACCAAGCCTGTACTGAATGAAAAAGAAGTTTTGCAAAAATCAAAACGCCAAGGACGAAACAGCTGGGGCATCAAGCGGGCAGCCAGGCCTATTTGGTTTAAGCGCTCTACTGGAATGCGTACGCGAGTACAGTCTGGTGCGGCTAGGATGAAACGGTTTCATCACAGCTCCAACCCATAAACTGAGCAATAGATAAAAGCCCCGAAGCCCTAACTAATGACGCAAAATTACTCTACCGAAGATTCCGGTATACAGGAATCTTTCTTATCGCATTTATATGAGTTGCGTGACCGTGTCATTAAGGCTGGCTTAGCGATCATTATTGTTTTTATCGGCCTAGTGTATTGGGCGCCTGATATTTTTCATTTATTTGCGCAGCCATTATTAGAAGCTCTGCCCGTCGGGGGCAAGATGATCGTGACTGATGTCACTGGGTCATTTTTCGTGCCAATGAAGGTGACGATGCTGGTGGCTTTCGTCATCGCGCTACCAGTAGTGATGTATCAGTTGTGGGCATTTATTGCCCCCGGCCTTTATCTTCATGAGCGCAAGTTAATTTTGCCGTTGGTGGTCAGTAGCTACACCTTATTTATTGTCGGTATGGCGTTTGCCTATTTTTTAGTGTTTCCGACGGTATTCAAATTTATGGCCAGTTACAACGCACCGCTGGGCGCAGAGATGTCTACGGACATTGATAACTACCTTAGTTTTGCGATGACTACCTTCTTGGCCTTTGGTATTACCTTTGAGGTGCCCGTAGTAGTGGTGGTGCTAGTGCGCATGGGTCTAGTTCCCTTGGCTAAGCTAAAAGAAATCCGTCCTTATGTCATCGTAGGGGCTTTTATTGTTGCTGCCGTAGTAACACCTCCAGATATATTGTCGCAACTGCTCTTGGCGGTGCCAATGACCTTGCTGTATGAGTTGGGCTTATTGGTAGCGCGCTTTTATGTGCCAAAACCCTCAAGCGATGAAGCGGATGACAGTGCGGCTACTGAGTCAAAAACAAACTAGGCTGTTGTAGCTTCTGCTGGGGTTTTAGAAAAGGTGGCATTTAGCCACTTATTCACGCGGTCAAAACGATAGCGTCTTTGTCGAAGATTGCCTTCCACTCCCGACTCAATACCTGCAAATACTTTTCCTGCTGCTAATAGGGAGCGGCGTTGTTGGGTGGTGTCTATCTGGATCAGTCTGGGTAATATCTTGGGTAATTCCCAGCGGATATCGACCACCACACAATGCTCATGCTGGAGCTGGCCTACCTCACAAAGGAGTAGTTCAGCTTTACTCAGATTAAATTGGTTGGCAATAATGAGGCGATGGCACATCAAGATCCATTCCTCATCTAATTTATGTTCCGCATGATTTAAAGCAAGATCAGCAAAGGTTGCGAGCTTGAACCATTCATTGCCCTTAGGATTGGAAGTATTCTCCAAAATTTTGACCAGTAGATCTTTTGCTTCAGGCACTCCTTGCTGATGCGCCTGCCAAACCCAGTAAGAGGCTTGAAGGCCGCGCACTGTCTCTTCAATCTTTTCGCGCTTACGCCACAAATTAGCCCCTTTGCGAAATTGCGCTTGCGCATGACCAAGATCAGCAGCGTTATCAAAACAGCGGTTACTCTCAGTGGCGTTATATCCTGAAAATTGTGGCTTGCGATAAATTTCCCCTAGAGCAAACCACGCATCTCGATCGCCGTCTTTAGCGGCAAGCTCCAACCAATGTGCTGCTTTTTTAAGAGAGGCATTTGAGTGACAAGGTGCGCCCTTCTTTTTAGATGAGGCTACCCCTTCAAGTTGAGCGAGCCTCAGGCCAAGCGTCAACTTCGCGACGGTAAGACCCAATTCGGCAGCCTGCGAAAGCGCACGTTCATTTTTTTTAGAAAGCCAATCTTGCCAAAGCGAGGAGAGTGTTTCATTTTTGGGTTGCAACTGAACCAGTAGCTCTTTTGCTTGAATATAAAAAGCGTTCTCAGATTCGGTCAAATTTAATAAAAACTGTTTGGCCATTTTTTGTAGCGAGGCAAATTCAGTTTTACTATCCTTTTTAGCAAGCCACTTCGTTAAGTCTATTTGCAGATCTTTTTTATTGGGATGGAGTAGAAGCTCTGCTAATTGCCATTGCGCTGCGAATTTCGCATGAGTATTAGCGTTGGCAATTTTCCAGAATGAGTCCCATCCAAAAGAAAAGGCTGGTGAATTAAAGGTAGAGGCCAAGGGAACAGCCGATAGTTGTTCAAGAATCTCTAAAAATTCAGGCGATTGCAGGCCCTGGGAAAAATAATCAGATTCATCGAGACCTAATTTCTTAAGTATCTGATTTTCAATAGAAAAATAAGATTTTTCTAACCAAAGTAGGGCGTTGGAAGGCTGAATGGGCGTTTTAAAAGCACCAGTGAGGTATGCAGAAGCAAGTTTTTGTTGCGCAGATACATCGCCTAATCGTGCGTAACCCAGCGTTTTTAAGAATTCACGGCTTGCCATATGACAATTCTGTCATTTAAAGGCCTTAAAAGACAGAAATCAAAGGTCTTGTTGTCGAGATACAACGAAGAAAGCCAAAAAACTACCTTTTGACAAGCAAAAATAGTTCCTACATACCCTCACCTCTAGTCTAGCAAGGCAAAACAAGCAAAATTCATTAGTCCCATTTTTATTTGGGCATTAATTTCAATTTATGGAGATTTAAAGAATGAAAAAATCGCTATTAGCAATCGCAGCAATGACAGCATTTGCTGGCGCTGCTCAAGCTCAGTCCTCAGTAACCGTTTACGGTATTTTGGACGTTGGCGTTATGGGTGCAACAAACTCACCTAACTTAAACGCAACACCTTGGGGTGAGTCAGGCACACCTTACGCTTCTTCAACCCAAAAAACAGTAAACACTTCAGGTCAAGCCTTCGGCATGATGACCGGTGGCGAGTCTATGAGCCGCTTGGGTTTCAAAGGTTCTGAAGATTTAGGTGGTGGTACAAAGGCGATTTTCGACTTGGAAATGGGCTTTAACGGTAATGGCTCAGTTGCTGCTTCAAATGCTGGTGTTACTTCAGGTAACAAAGCTAACGTTCAAGGTGGCGATTCATCATTGCAAGGTCAATTGTTTGGTCGTGCAGCTTATGCTGGTTTGAGCAATGACAAGTTCGGCACAATCATGGCTGGTCGTCAAAACAACTTGATGTTAGACAATATTGGCGGCTACGATCCAGTTAATGCACAATTGTTCTCACCAATCAACTTCTCCGGCACTTACGGTGGCGGTGGTTTTACAGATATGTCACGTGTAACAGGTTTGAAGTACGTTTACAAAAACAGCGGCTTTAACGGTAACTTGCTCTACGCACCAGGCGGAGTATCTGGTCAGTCTACAGCTGGCACAACTACTGGCGCTCAAGTTGGTTACGAAGCTACTAAGTGGGGCGTACAAGCTATTGCTTCACACTCAACTGATGCAACAGCATTGACTGGTGTAACCGTTGGTACAGCACTCACTACAGCCAACACATCAACACTGAACTGGATTTCAAACAACGGAACTGTTGCTGGAAGCAATGCAGTTGCTGTTACTCTTGCTAACACCACTGCTTACATGTTTACCGCCAAGTATCAAGTTTTAGATGCATTGACATTAAAAGCTGGTTACGAGCGTGAGAACTTTGGTACACCAAGCAACTCACAGGTGTACGGTGGCTTGCCAATTACACCATCTGGTTACTCAGTTTCTGGTGTATATGCCCTTGCTTACAACTACAGTCAAAACGTAGCTTGGGGTGGTGCTAACTACCAGTTCACACCTGCGATCAAAGGTTCCTTGGGCTACTACTATGTAAGCACATTGTCATATGCAGGAAAACCTGGCGGCGGTACAAGCCAGTTTTTCTCAGCATTGGCTGACTATAGCCTAAGCAAGCGTACAAACTTGTATGCAGGTGTAATGGCTAACAACAACAGCGCATCAAACGGTTATGCTCCAACAACTGGTGCTAACAACATTACTACTTCCGTAACTTACGGTTTAGGTATGCGTCACGCTTTCTAATTTAACGCTAGCGTAAGCTAGTTTTAGATTTAGAAAACAGTTGTAAATCAAACCCATCGTAGAAATACGGTGGGTTTTTTCTTGTCTGTAAATTAGGATTTATTTAACGCAGCACGTTGCTGATTTAACTTTTGTTGCTGTTGACGAAGACGTTCTTGTTTGACTGCTTGCTGACTGCGTTTGGCTTGTTGTTGAAGTGTGGTCATGCGCTGTTGCTGTGGTGTTGCTGGTTTGCTTGTGTTGGTAATTTCTGCGATACGCATAATTAGGCTACTTGCTGTGGTTGATGTGGAACATTTACGGCTCCGAAGATGGATTTGAAGAGTGCGTAGGCTTGTGCTTGATTTTGTGCGTAGAGAATTGTCTCTGCCCATATTCCGCCTGCTTTAACTGTTGCTTTGTATTTGTGCATACAAGTATTTAGTAGTGTCGTGCTGTCGTGCCAAACACGACACTACGGTGAGAAATTACTTATTAAAGCCTTTACGCAAAGTCACGCTTGCCGCAGCTATCTGCGTATCGAGCTCACCTTGCTCAACAGCCGTTTTAATTTGCTCTAACGCTTTAATCAAACCTTGTGCTGTGTCGCACTCTACGCTGTGCTTGCCTTTTGCCAACTCAATAAGCTGACTACCGTATTTAATTGACACGCAAACCTTACCCTGCTCATTCTTAAACCACCATTCACGCAGACGCTTATTTACTTCCACGCTTTTACGCAAACCAGTTTCTTTATCTTTTACAGTCCGAAATTTCTTTACTGCAAAAGTAGTACCGTCAATTTGACTTTTAGCTAACTGTATTTGCTCCCACAACTTGATTGATAGCTTGTTGCGACGAAATACGACAGTAGGTATATGTGTTGGTTTTTTTGCTGTACTCAGTTTTAGTCCGTCTAATGTGCTCATTTCATCTTCTCCATAAGTTGTTTTGGCATATGGTTTAGCAAAAAGCAGACTTTTTACACTCAGCAAAAACACTGCTTTTCATTAAA
>CAIMZP010000082.1 GCA_903846025.1 uncultured beta proteobacterium
GCCAATATTTCTTGATTTGAGTTTGCTTTAGCGAAGGTGAGTAGGACATTGACACCTTGTTGTGCTAATACTGTGGCTATATTTGAAAAGACGCCGGACTCATCTTTTTCTCCGGTTGCTGTAATTAAGGAGATGACGCGCTGCTTTGGGCCATTCATCACTTTGCGCAAGCTATCAGCTTGATCACGTGAAAAATCAAGCATGGCTAACTCGGTATTCTCGTTCGCTATTGGCAACTATGTACGGCAAGTCGTCATCACTGAGACTCGATAGGTCAATGCGACCTCTATTAGTATTGAAGGCTTGAAAAAGAATATCCTCTTTATTCATTAGCTCAATATCCTCAGGAACTCGTTGACCATTTGTAAGGTAATGCACCTTTAGCTTGTGTTGCATCACGACATTGAGTACGCCACCCAAGGTTACTGCCTCATCTATTTTGGTAATAATGCATCCATCAAAACCTCTACCAAGGTAGGCTTTAGTAACGTCATTCAATGTTTCAATCGCATTGCCGGAATTTAGACAGAGCAATTTTTTTATGCGACTATCTGCATTAAAGAGCATGGTGAGCTGTTCCCCCACCATGGCATCTTTTTGGCTAAGTCCGACTGTATCGATTAATACCGTATGCTTTCCTTTAAATTCCCGTAGCGCCAACTTGAGATCTGCCTCATCTTTGACTGCATGAACCATCACTCCTAATATCTTGCCGTAAATACGTAGTTGCTCGTGACCACCAATACGATATGCATCAGTGGTGATAAGGGCTAGATTTTCAGGGCCATGCTTCATAACATAACGAGCTGCCATTTTTGCTACGGTCGTCGTTTTGCCAACTCCAGTTGGGCCAAGCAAGGCAAATATGCCGCCAGCATCCAGAATCTCAGCTTCATCACTAATTACTTGTATATTTCTTGAGATCAAATTTTTTGCCCAAGGAAGAGCTTCACTTTGAGAGTAATCACTTGGGCATTTTTCTGTAATTCGTTTTGCTAAACCAGCGCTAAATCCTGCTGACATCATTGTGCGCAACAATTCTTTTTTTACCGGGTTACGCTGTTGTGTAGTGCCCCAAGATATTTCGGTCAGCTGACTTGAGAATAAGTCGAGCATTTGACGCATTTCATCGACTACAGCCGCGATTTCTGGTGTTTTAGATGGCTCATTTTTTTGGGTCAGAGGCCCTGAAGGGGGTACGTTTGTCTGTGTGGTTTTACGCAGACTCGGCTTAATATTAAAAATAGTAGCTAGTTCCTGGAGCTTTTGAGTATCTACTTTTTTTCTGCTGAAATTGATTGGATTGGCCTGCGTATGAGCAATGCCCGATTCAAATTGATGCTTTGCTTTTGCATTAGGGGTTACTTTTGCACTATTGATTAAATGATTCATTTCCTCGCTGTGCATTGCTAATATTTCATTTCCGCCAGCTACCAAGCGGTTTGAGATGATGGTGGCATCTTCGCCTAATTCGTTTCGAACCATGTTCATTGCTTCACGTGAACTTTTGGCCAGGAATCGTTTGATGTTCATGCTGCACCTCCAATGAGATTAGTAACGCGGATTGTTTTTGAATCTGGTAATTCTTCATGAGAAAGTACGCGCAAGTTTGGGATGACGCGCCTTAGAAATTTAGCCAAAGTAGTTCGCAATGGCGCTGCTACTAATAGTACTGGAGTAAACCCCATCTGCTCTTGCAGTCGTGAGGCTTGCTCTGCTTGTCGCGCTAATGTTTGGGCAAGGCCAGGCTCAATAGAGCTTCCCTCATTATTATTTTGCATTGCTTGCATGAGTAGGAGCTCTAATCCGTTATCTAATGAGATGACAGACATTTCATTAGTATTTGGAAATAACTGCTGCACAATAGCTCTGCCAAGGCGGATGCGTACCTTGCTAGTCAGCTCGGTAGCATCTTGGATTTGATGCGCATTTTCTGATAAGGCTTCCACGATGGTACGCATATCCCGAATGGGTACACCTTCCACCAGCAAGTTTTGTAATACTTTTTGTAAAGTTCCAAGGGGGAGCATTTTGGGTATGAAGTCTTCTGCAAGCTTGGGAGACTCTTTGGCAAGCATATCCATCAACTGCTGCACTTCTTGCCGTCCTAGTAGTTCAGAGGCATTCATGCCTATAACGTGATTGAGGTGAGTGGCAATCACCGTACTTGCATCTACCACGGTATACCCCATGCTTTGTGCTTGTTCACGCATCTTGTTATCAATCCAGGTGGCTGGCAAGCCAAATGCGGGATCAGTAGTGACTGGGCCAGGGAGTTGCTCTTGCACAAAGCCGGGATTAATAGCTAGAAATTGACCATTAAATGATTCACCGGAGGCTAGCTCGACCCCCTTTAGCTTGATGCTGTAGGCGTTTGGTTTTAATTCTAAGTTATCGCAAATATGTACTGCTGACGTAAGAAAACCCACATCTTGTGCAAATTTTTTGCGCAAGGCTTTAATGCGCTTAAATAAATCCCCGCCTTGATTAATATCAACTAAGGGCACCAATCTAAAGCCCACCTCTAGACCCAAAATATCTACTGGGACTACATCACTCCAGGTAGCTTCTTTGCCTTCGGGGGCGGGCTCTATCATTGTTGTGTCACTGGCTAGAGCCATCTTACGCTCTTGTTTTTCAGTTAAATATGAGATTCCGTAGAGAAGGGCGGCCAATAAAATAAAGGCTAAATGCGGCATCCCGGGTATAAGGCCCATCCCGCCAAGGATGACGGCTGTGGCCTTCAATACCTTCGGGTTTGAAAATAATTGCTTGGTGAGCTGCGTCCCTAGATCTTGACTATTGCCAACGCGTGAAACAACCACACCAGCAGCAACGGAAATAATCAGTGAGGGAATTTGGGCAACCAAACCATCGCCGATGGCCAGCAAGGTGTAGTTCTTTACGGCTTCCGTAAAACTCAGATTATGTTGAACAACACCCACAATCAGACCGCCCAGAATATTGATGATGATTACGAGAATGCCGGCAATCGCATCACCTCGGACGTATTTACTGGCTCCATCCATGGCGCCATAGAATTCTGCTTCCTGCCCAACTTCGGTACGGCGTTTACGTGCATCATCTTCACCGATGAGGCCAGCATTTAAATCAGCATCAATGGCCATCTGTTTACCGGGCATTGCATCTAAGGTAAATCGAGCTCCTACTTCAGCAATGCGGCCAGCACCCTTGGTGATTACCGTAAAATTGACAATGGTCAGAATTATAAAAACTACGATACCTACGGTGTAGTTGCCACCAATCAAAACATGGCCAAATGCCTCAATGACCTTGCCGGCAGCATCGGGACCATTGTGGCCTTCTGTCAGAACCACACGTGTGGATGCCACGTTGAGCGAAAGGCGCAACAATGTGGTTACCAATAGAACGGTTGGAAAGGCTAAGAAATCGAGTGGTTTTGAGGTTTGCAGACCAATTAATAGCACCATGATGGATAGTGCAATATTGAATGTAAATAGAATATCTAGTGCGATTGCTGGTAAAGGCAAAATCATCATCGACAACAAAAGTACGATGATTAATGGGCCAGCTAGTAACTTGGTATTCAGTTTTTCTGTCCATGCACTAAATGCAATATTACTCATGCAGCTATACCCAAGGCATTGACATTGTGATGGGGATCTAATTCATCGGGAATGTCCATATTGGTAGGTTGATTTGGGTAAGTACCATCGCGACCGTTGTAATTTCGTACTTGAAATACAAAGGCTAAAATTTCAGCGACTGCGAGATATAAGGCCTCTGGGATCTCCTGATCAAGCTCGGTATGTGTATAAATAGCGCGAGCCAATTTAGGCGACTCCAATATGAGCACCTTATTGTCTTTGGCGATCTCCCGAATGCGAAGTGCAACCGCATCCGACCCCTTGGCAATTACTTTGGGTGCTCGCATGCTACCTTCAGCATATTTAATGGCAACGGCGTAGTGAGTTGGGTTGGTGATGATGACATCTGCATTGGGGATTTGCGACATCATGCGGCGTCTCGCCATCTCTCGTTGCTGTTGGCGTAAGCGAGCT
Source organism: uncultured beta proteobacterium (assembly GCA_903846025.1). Classification (GTDB taxonomy): domain Bacteria; phylum Pseudomonadota; class Gammaproteobacteria; order Burkholderiales; family Burkholderiaceae; genus Polynucleobacter. Next base: position 4,044 of record CAIMZP010000082.1, read on the forward strand.
TTAATCTCGGGATTACCGTTACTTTCCTTAGATTCCTGCTTTATCTCCTCTTTGCTCATTTTCATTTTGTTTGCATAGTGGTAAAGCTGATAGGGAACATCTAGTGCAGCAACAAATACTAGGGCGCCCACAGTAATTAAGAAGGCGCGAATTAACAAATCCTCGGTTTGGGCGATGCCTGTATCCAGTGGAATAAGGGAGAGATTAATTAAGGAGGGAAAGTAGCTAGAGATAACCAGATAAGCAACAATACCAACCAAACTCGCTTTAACAATTGCCTTAATGAGCTCAACCAAGGCGTTTGTCGATACTAAGTTGGTGATGCCCTTAATTGGGTTAAGGCGATTAAAATTGGGCATCAGGAGCTTGCCACTGAAATTCCAGCCGCCAACCAGAATGGGTGATCCAATAGCAACTGCCATCAGGATCAGCCCTAAAGGAGCGAAAGCAAATAAAACATCGCTCACAAGCTCAGTCATGCGTGTAAGGGGCAAGGTATTGCTAAACGCCATTTCACGATCAAATGTTAGTCCGCTACCCAGTACACCCGTGAGGGTTTTATTAAATTGCCCGCCGAGCGACAACATACTCAGACCTGCGGCAAAAAGGACTGCACAAGTAGCAAGCTCCCTAGAGCGGGGAATATCACCTTCCTCGCGTGCTTTTTCAATACGCGAGGGCGAGGCTTCTTCAGTCTTTTCTAAATCGCTTTCTTCCGACACTACGCTTCCTTAGACTTACGTCAATGACTAATAAAGGAAATTGTCGGTGATGGGCCGCTATCTGAATTGATGGAATAAGAGGGTAAAGCCCTCTTTTTATTAAAGTTCGAGAAATTTTTGCCGTTAATAGGTCGGAGTAGCTGACATGGAAATAATATAGAGGGGGTAAATGCTGCGACCGCCATACTGATTTCATATGTTTGATCTTCTATCAATTTGGCGATAGCTGCTGTTGCCACTACTCAGACTGTGCTAGCTCCGTATCCATTTTGAAGTTGTGCATTTATTTTGTGAATTGCAGGCAATACAATGCCCCAACTGAAGTGATAACTGTAGATGGCATCCTTATGAGGATCATTAAACGCGTTGATATTTTGAATTGTTATACGATTCTTGCGGATCAGTTGTGTGTGTGGGGGGGTCTAAGCTGAGTGCAACTAAAAACCAAGGCTATCTAATAAATCATCCACTTGTTCTTGGGAGGACACTATATCTTTGGTCTGTTCAGGGTTAATCTGCGGTCCGTTCATGAGGCTTTGTTCAGTATCGTCTTTAGCGGAGCTTGGAGAAAAATCAATGAGGAC
>CAIMZP010000083.1 GCA_903846025.1 uncultured beta proteobacterium
CGGTAAAACCACTTTACTGAAAACCATTTTGAGTAAACGCTTCGGTGGTATTCAAGCAGACAGTGGCGATGTGAAGTGGGCTGAAAATGCCAATGTTGGCGTAATGCCTCAAGACAACACTGAGCTATTCGCCAAAGATATTACCGTAATGGACTGGATGAACGAGTGGCGCAATACTGGTGATGACGATCAAGTGATTCGTGGCACATTGGGCCGATTGCTATTCTCTGGTGATGATATCGGTAAGTCAGTCAAAATCCTCTCGGGCGGAGAGAAGGGTCGCATGATTTGGGGCAAGTTAATGCTTCAAAAATACAATGTGCTAGCGATGGATGAGCCAACCAACCATATGGATATGGAATCGATTGAGAGCTTGCAAATTGCCCTCGAAAAATACGAAGGCACTTTAATTTTTGTTTCTCATGATCGTGAGTTTGTTTCTGCCTTGGCTAATCGCATTTTAGAAGTGAAGATGGATGGCACCATTACTGATTACTCCGGTACTTATGAGGAGTATTTAAGAAGCCAAGCCCTACAGGGCTAGTTGCTTTCTTTAGCCTGACGTCGGAAGCGCATTGCCGTGCCATCGGCACGAATGCGTTTCCACACGAGATCTTTTTCTTCTTGACTTAAAAAGACCCAATTACTTACTTCGCCTAGAGTCCGACCGCATCCCTGACAAATTTCATCGTAAAGGGTGGTGCAAACACCGATGCAGGGAGAGTCTGAAGCATCATCTCCAACGGCAATTGAATTGGCTCCATCTTGATATGAATTGGCTTGGTTCTTTAAAGTCATGGAGTCACTTTAGCCGATTTTAAAGGACTACGTTCTTCTAGCTCATCAACATAAGCTGCCATTCCCTCATGCTCTCGCTCTAGGAATCGATTAACTGCTCTAGAAAACCCTTCATCCGCAATCCAGTGTGCCGATTGAATGGTGGTTGGCAAAAAGCCTCTGGCCATCTTATGCTCGCCTTGGGCACCCCCTTCAAATGTCTGAATACCTTCTTTAATGCAGTATTCAATCGCTTGGTAATAGGCGGTTTCGAAATGAAGGCAGGGTATATATTCAATGGAGCCCCAATATCTACCATAGGCTTTAGATTCTGGCTTATCCACCACTAACAAAGAGGTGGCAATGGGAGTGTTATTGAGCATTGCAATGATTAGGTGAATACATTCCGGCATGCGTTGCCCTAATTGCTTAAAAAACATCGCATTTAAATACGGACTAGATTGATGTTCTAGATAGGTGTTTTCATAGCAGCGGTAAAAGAACTCCCAATCATCTTGAGTCACTTCATTGCCGGGAACGTGACGGTATTGAATATTTTCCAAGGCTACTTGAGCGCGCTCGCGTCGAATATTCTTACGACGCTTCATATTTAATGCGGCAAGAAACTGTTCAAAGTTTGGGTAGGATTGATTGTGCCAGTGAAACTGTACAGAATCTCGCAACATGAAGTCTTGCTCAAAAAAAGCCCTCAGATCCGTGGCTTCTGGGAAGAGTACGTGAGCAGAGGAAAGGCTATTTTGAGATACGAGTGATTTTAGGGCTGAAACCAATATTGTCTGTATAGCAACCGTATTTTCCTGGGGAGCTATTAGCAACCTCGATCCTTGAACTGGCGTAAATGGTATAGCGCAAAGCGCTTTTGGATAATAAGACTTGCCACTTTGAGCATAAGCTTCTGCCCAAGCCCAATCAAATACAAACTCACCGTAGGAATGATTTTTTAGGTAAAGCGGCATTGCCCCCAGTATCTTGGATTCTTTTGAGCGGACAAGTAAGTGGGCAATTTGCCAGCCGGTATTTACGCCAACACATCCGCATTCCTCCAAACTTTGGAGAAATTCGTATCTTAAAAAAGGCCCAGCGTTATTGGGGAGTAAGTCGTTCCATTCGTGAGTTGAAATTTCAGAAAGACTTGATATGATCTCAAGCTGATATGACTCAGTATTCAATGGATCTTAACTCTGAATTAATTCAATCTTGTAACCATCAGGATCTGTTACAAAGGCAATGATAGTATCGCCGCCAGCCACTGGACCTGCTGCTCGAGTGACATTACCCCCGGAGGTTTTAATCTTTTCGCATGCAGCGTAGACATCATCAACGCTAATTGCAATATGACCGTAGGCATCACCCATTTGGTAAGACTCAACGCCATAATTGTAGGTCAGCTCAATTTCAGATTGACCATCCTCGTTGCCTTTGCCAAATCCCACAAATGCTAAAAGGTATTTCTGCTCCGGGCGTTCAGTGGTGCGAAGCAAATTCATGCCCAACACCTTAGTATAAAAATCAACAGAGCGAGCCATATTGCCGACTCTAAGCATGGTGTGAAGGATCATCATGATCCTTAATATAAAGCTATTTTTAATATGATGTTGAGCGTGCTAAATAGGCGAGCCTAACAACTTGGGTCATATATCTTCGCGGCAACGCATGGGGTCTTTGCAAAATATAGACATAGTCCAAGTTACAAAGGCGCTCCTCAATTTTTAGCGCCTCCAGGCAATTGCAAGTTGGTTTGAAACGTGACTTACAAATTCATCCATGGGATCTTTAAATCGTTTATAGGCTGGTGTATTTACTTCCTTTGTCCCTACTAACTCATAAATTGTTTTATTTTCTAGCAGCGATTTCTGTGCTATTGGCGATTCTGGTATTGCAATGTCACATAGGTGGCTACCAAAGCTTGCCTTAA
>CAIMZP010000084.1 GCA_903846025.1 uncultured beta proteobacterium
AATTCTTAGAAGAAAAGCTGGCGCAGGAAAATTAACCTGATGATTTCTATGCCAAAAAATCTAAGTGCATCTTTTTTATTCGAATGCGATGACCCCTATCTTAATGTGTCTGACATGAATATAAAGACCATTCGAATTTACTAATGCAGCTTATCCAAAACTCAAAATCCCATTTATCCGCTTTAGCTTTTGGTGATCGCTCAACGCACATCGATGAATCTGTTTACGATATGCGCGAGCGATTAAAGTTTATTGTCACTGGGCTTATAGAGTATGAATCCCTCATTGACGATAAATTATTTCGTCATCACTCATCCCTGCTCACTATCAATGGGATGAAAATCGCTGCTACTGCCAGCACCCCCATACGCTCTAAGGTAGGAAAAACAAATAAAACTACCCTCATCCTCCCCCTCTCAGGGCAAGGCGACCTGATTGCAAATGGCCGTACTCTTCAATGGCGCGCCAGCAGTAAAGCAGTTTTTTTACCCAATTGCGGGGGAAGCTCAGAGAGTACAAACCGATCTGTTCTCATGGTCGATCTTGATCCCATCAGACTTGAGAAGGTTGCTCACACCATGCTGGGGGTCAGTCCTGACTCTATATCCTTGATGAATTTAGATATTCCACGAGAAATCGACTTGCAGGTTGGTCGCGTCTCCTTTGAAGCAGTCTTTCGGCAATTGGCCAACTTGCTTGATCAGTTCTCTTTACAGCCAGAATTACTAAATCAATCTGGCATTGATGATGCTTTTTATAGAAACATCGCCATGTTATTGCAGCCAGGCCTGTTTCTAGATGCGTCCACCTCTACGCCGAACCGCAAATATGCTAGGCGCTTGCTCGATCGAGTCTGTCAGTATATTCAAGCGCACTTAAATCAACCCATTAACCTCACTGATCTAGAGCGGGTCAGTTGTATGTCTAGGCGTAAATTGCACTACGCCTTCCTTAAGCGTTACAACTGCACACCCATGCAGTGGGTTAGAGCTGAACGCTTGACACTAGTACACAACCAGCTGAACCGTGGCATCCCGGGCGATAAGGTAACTACCATTGCTTTAGACTGCGGCTTTAATAAGCCAGCCGCTTTTGCAGATTACTACAACACACGATTTGGCGAGATGCCATCGGCAACGCTTGCGCGCGCCCAAGCACGCTAATTCCAGTACCCAGCGTTTTGCATTTTTAAGCGCATCCTTGCGCTTTTAAGGTCGCCCCCCCCTCAAGCTTCCCATCAGAATCAAGGCTAGTTTTTAAAGCTCAATAAAGAATATCTTTTCCTAGATTGATAGCCAATTTCTATTCTGTAAAGCGTATTGCCAATTTAATGCATAGGAAAAAATTATCTGGTTTATTGCCGCCCCTAGTCTTTGGAGGGCGCTCTGCAAAAATTGATGACTCTGTAAATGAGATGCAGGATCGTCTTCACAAAGTGATTTCTGGTTTGAAGGAGTGTGAGTCCATTGCCGATCATGGGGTATTTCAACATCAATCCTGCTTGCTCAATGTCAACGGCATGAAAATGGTCGCAACAGCAAGCACCCCTGTCAGATTTAAGATCAATCCGAATGAGGACACCACCCTCATGATTCCATTTTACGGGCAAGGAAACTTCATCATTGATGGGCGGCTAATCCATTGGCAGTCTGGTGTAAACGCATTATTACTGCCTAATAGCACTGGGAGCGGTGAAAGCGCTTTGCAATCAGTACTCATGCTCGATATTAACCCCCAAAAATTAGAGTCAATTGCGCGCAGCATGCTAGGCATGAACCAACATTCTCAAAATATATTGGATTTACATGCCCCCCGAAAACTCAGTCTGCAGGTTGGTCGATTATCTTTTGAAACGGTTTTTAGGCAATTGGCTAACTTACTAGACCAATTTTCACTGCAGCCAGAATTACTGAATCAAACAGCAATAGATGACAACTTTTATCGTAATTTAATAGTCATGTTACAACCCGAATTATTTCTAGATGAGTTAAGTAGCACCCCAAGCCGAAAATATGCAAGGCGCTTACTCGATCGGGTCTGTGATTACGTGCAAGCCCACTTAAACCAACCCATTACTCTGAGCGCATTAGAGCGTGTAAGCAACATGTCCGCTCGCAACCTGCACTACGCATTTTTAAAACGCTATAACACTACGCCCATGAGATGGGTTCGTACGGAGCGCTTGATGATGGCGAATAACCACCTCACCAGTGCCCCACCTGGTACTACCGTTACCGCTATCGCCCTTTCCTGTGGATTTACCAAGCCGGCCGCATTTGCAGCCTATTACCAACAGCATTTCGGTGAACTGCCTTCAACAACCTTGGCGCGCGCGCTTGCCCGATAAAGATTACAGAGAAAATGTGCATTTTTAGACACACTTTTTCGTTTATTAGGAGTTACAAAAAACCTACCTTCAACACAATTAAATATAGCACCCTAACTGATCTGACATAGAAATGACGTTTCTTATATGTATTTATTAAAAGTAATTTTGCACTTTTTAGATATGTACTGCATTTTTAAGGTCGCTAAAAAAGCTTGTTCTTAAGAAACTGAAGTCCATTTTAAAAACAATGTTTGCCAACTTGGAGAAATAAATCATGGTATCCCCCAAAAAAATTGATTATCGAATTCAGCGTCAATCTGCAAGGCAATGGCGTAGCCTATTGGCTGCTACAGCCCATGGTTTATCCAGCCTGACAGAATTAAAAAATCCCCACGCTGTAATGCATGGT
>CAIMZP010000085.1 GCA_903846025.1 uncultured beta proteobacterium
TAGACACTTTTGAATTAAATCAAGATAAAAAATTTCTCTAGCTTCGTTGTTCTCTGGGATTCTCACAACAAATATCCTCTGCTCTGCATAAAAATTATCGGGTCTTTGGCGTGCTTAACGCGATTACAGCTACGGCACAAAATCTGGATATTGTCTTTTTCATGCTTTCCGCCAAGAGATAAAGGTTTTATGTGGTCTATTTCGTAAGAGTCTAATGTAGTCCTACAAATAGCGCAACACCCCTTTTGCAACGAAAAAATAAATTTTATATCTTTCTCGTTTATGCGCTGATTGCCAACCCTTGATTTTCTGTTTTGATAATGAACTCGCAGCTTATCAGGATTGGCTTTGTTCCAGTCTTTTTGTTTTTGTCTTTTTTGCTCTTTATGGTTTTTGTACCATTCTTGGCTATTAGACAAATGCCTTTCTTTGTTCTTTTCTATCCAGTTTTTGCAAACATGAGCGTATTTTTTATGACATTCAACGCAAATGCTATTGCTTTTATATCTTGTTCCATCGTGACCATGCTTGCATGGCTTTCCAAGATATGTTTTGTCCGTCATTTTTTAACCGTTAGATTTTCGTGGTCAGCTATGTATGATGCCGCTTTAGGTCCCGTCAAGTTGCCAGCATCTTTTGGATTGAAACCAACGGACTCTCCAGCTACTGAACGGAACTGATTTCCTCCCAGTATAGACCCCATATTCATTCCGCCTTTGCCGCCCCAGATTGCCGAGTCCCCCGGGCGCGCTTCGCGCTGCTTTGCTTCGGCTGCGGCTTTTTCGTGTTCGAGCTGCTTTTTGCTGGTTTTGTTTTTGCGCGTGAAGAAGCCGGCTTGGTTTTCTCCTTCGCGGGTTGACTTGATGTTTGACATATCAAAGTCCATAGCCAGTTGCTTAACCGTTTTATCATTTTTCTTAGTCCTTTGTGACATTAATGCTGGAGCTTGTAAAAAGACCAACATGACTTCTGCTTCGCACCCTTTCATTGGACATTGAGGTTTTCTAGCCTCAAAGTACCCATGCTTCTCACACTTATAGTCGTTGATTACCGCCATTGTTATCTCCCCTTCAGTTGCTCGTCAAGTGTTTGATTCGTATAATCGTTCATATTGTTTATACCCACCCTAATCTTAATCTCTCCGTTAATCACTTGCAAGCCCGTTGTTCTAGCCATTCTAGGTTTGGCTTCTCTGCGGAACTCTACAAATTTTGTTCGGTCTTTGTTTTGCATGATGGCTACTTCGCCTTGTATCCATGCGTCATAGCCTTTTGATACCCGGCGCTGAAGGTACTCGCCCATGTTTTCAGTCTCATAGATAAAGACATCTCTCATGTGCGCCTCGTTGACTCCGCAGACATCGGCAAACAAGTTAATGCTGATACCGCGATTGGGGTCACGCAAGAATTTACCAATAATCCTACGCAGCTCCGCTTTGGTTCTAACTTTACGGGTTTCCATAAACACCAATGCGCTTTAAGTAATTACTTACATTCTTGCCAACTGCAATTTCTTCAGGGGTATGGTCTTCTTGGGAGCGAGACACTTGACGGGTAATCTTTTGAGCTATGAGGCGCGGCTGAAGCTGCTCTGCAAAAGCGGCTGCTGCCAAGGCGCTAGCAATTACTCGGTCATCTTTGTTGCGACCTGAAGCCTCAATAGAAGCTCCGTCACGCACAATGGTCTTCATCTCCTCAATCAAATCAAGGGAGTAGATTGCCATCATGCCCCGCTCAAAGTAATCTTTCATGTAGGAGAGCATCCGCTCTTTGGTTTGGGAAGTAGTTATCCAGCCAATGCTGTTAGAGATACCGCCCATGGTGTCATTACGGCGCCAGATGTAGTTTTGCATTGAGCCTAAGACATCCATGAGCTTTCCGCCATAGGCTCCGCCCATCGCAGACGCTTGCCTCTTGAGGTTACGCAATTCGTTAATAACGGCTTGCCCCGGACCATTGACTTCAAGGTTTAAAGTAGAGTTTTTGTAGGCACCCGCTAAGTGAGCAATCACCCAAGCAAATTGATAAGTGTTCATTTCGCTTGTAGCAAACTCAGCAACTTGCTCCATACCGTCAGCATAGCAACGGTACACTTGTATGCAAAAGCGGTCAGCCCAATCAGAACTACCGTAAGCGGGGTCAGCACCAATGACATAGTAAGCAGTATCAATTGGTTCCTCCCAGATTTTAAGCGTTGCAAGTCTTTCTGTTGACTTGACAACTTCAGTATCTTGGAAATTAGCGCCCATCGCATAGCGGTAGCAATCGAAATTAAGTTTTTTAGCAATCTTAACGGCATCAGTACACCTTGCATTAGAAAAGAAAGAGCTGCCAGTCATCACAAAGGCATAGTCTTCAGTAGGGGGAAACTCTTGGTACATCAAGGCGTCATCCTTAATGCCTTCAGCTAACTTCCAGCGCCACCACGCCATTTGACGGGAATTGATTTCGTAGTTGTAGAGTTTTTTGATTTCACGCGTCCATTCCTTCTCTTCAGAGGTCAATTTGCCATCCCAATAGACCTTATAGACATCAGAATCAGGGTCAGCAGAGTAGAACTGA
>CAIMZP010000086.1 GCA_903846025.1 uncultured beta proteobacterium
GGCTATGGCCGCTGGCAATGCAGTAATAATGACGAATGGGTCTAGCCAGGATTGGAAGTTCACCACTAGTATTAAATAAATTAATACGATAGATCCAATCAAGCCTAAACCTAGGCCAGTGAAAGCAGAGTTCATTGTAGAGACTTGCCCTCTCAACTCTACGGTAGTACCTTTAGGGATATTTTTTGTTTCTTCCTCAATAATGCGATTGATATCAGATGCCACCGCCCCTAGATCGCGGCCCTGAGTATCGGCGTAAATATCAAACGAAGGCTTAATGCTGTCATGCGTCACAACTGCATCTGCAAAATTTCTTCTAAGGGATGAAATTCCACCAAGGATTGTTCCTGTTGAAGCGTTCGAGCCGGCCACCGGAATATTCAAAAGATCCGAAATACTCGAAACTTGTATTTGCGGCGTTTGAACAACTACCGGATAAGAAATACCATTGGATGGATTCAGCCAAAATGCTGGAGCTACCTGGCCACTACCTGCCAATGTGGTCACCATGTTGTTGGTGATGTCTCTTTGTGTTATTCCAATCTTCGCAGCCTGCACGCGATCTACATCGACGTTAATCTGCGGATAATTCGTTGCTTGCTGAATGCGTACGTCTGCGATTCCTGGGATTTTTTTAACGCGTTCTAGCAATTTAGCTGTAAAGGCAAAGTTTTCATCCCGTTTGGCACCCTTAACAATGATGTCGATCGGAGCAGGCGCCCCAAAATTCAGAATCTGACTCACAATATCTGCGGGCAAAAATGCAAAACTAGTTGATGGAAACTTCTTAGGCAGCTTCTCTCGTAACTCCTTTACAAATTCATCGGTTGGTGAATGGCCTTTAACCAGAGAAACCAAAATGTCACCATCTTGCGGGCCAATAGTACCCGTACTGCTGTATGCCATGTTGATTCCGCTGACAGATAGACCAATGTTGTCAACAATACTTTCAATTTGATCTTTGGGCACCAAGCGACGAATCTCGGCCTCAATATCATTAAATTGACGCGCGGTTTCTTCAAGGCGAGTGCCGACTGGCACTCGAACGTGCATCTTAATTTGACCACCATCAACTGCTGGAAAAAATTCTCGCCCAAAAGAGAAGATTAAAAGATATGAACCCAGTACGCCCACCATAAATATCACAATGAACTTTTTTTGATCGACAATAACTAATCTCAGAAAGTCAAAATAACTTTTTCTCACAGAGTTAAATACATTTTCAAATTGATATTGAAATTTAGCCAGCCTACCCCTGATCCTAACTACACGATTGGTATGATTAATATCCATCGCCCAGCGCAAATGTCCAGATGCATGCTCATCATGCCCATGAATTTCTTTTAAAATGAAATTTGCAAAGGTAGGTACAAAAGTGCGTGATAGGACAAAAGATCCAATCATTGCAAACATCACAGCCTTAGCCATCGGCACAAATAAAAATTTAGAGACACCCTCTAAAAAGAACATCGGCACAAATACAATACAAATACATAGTAACGCTACAAATGCTGGCCCTACAATCTGTGCCGCGCCATCCAATATAGCTTCTTGAATTGGCTTTCCCTGCTCTAAGTGCCAGTTAATATTCTCAATCGTAACGGTGGCATCATCAACCAGAATACCCACTGCCAAGGCAAGACCCCCCAAGGTCATAATATTTAGGGTTTCACCGGTAATGTTTAACATCAATACCGCAAA
>CAIMZP010000087.1 GCA_903846025.1 uncultured beta proteobacterium
ACCAGGTCGCGATCCACGTCCAGAGTTCACTACCGCAACCTTTAAAGATGGTGTAGAAAAGATCGGCGATCTCAAGATAGACATGATCCTAGAGGGTGTAGTCACAAACGTTGCTGCATTTGGTGCATTCATAGATATCGGCGTTCATCAGGATGGTTTGGTGCACATCTCCGCTCTAGCCAATACCTTTGTTAAGGATCCACACTCAGTCGTGAAGGCAGGTCAGGTAGTTAAAGTAAGGGTACTCGAGATAGACGAAAAGCGTAAGCGGATTGCTTTAACAATGCGCCTTAGTGATGAAGCGCCAAAGCCAGCGGTAGGGGCTAAATCTGACCAACGAAGCCCTAACAGACCGAACACCACAAGACCTCAGGATGCTAGAAAATCTCAGGAAGATAGGCGTTCTGCACCCCTAGTCAATAATGCAATGGCCGCCGCCTTTGGCAAGCTGAAAAAATAGTCATAATGTAGAAATGGAACAATTTCTTAGCAATTACCAGCTTATATTCTTTTTACCGATTGTATTGCTGGCAATCTTGGTCGAATCTTTTTTCTACCGGCGGCGCTTCAAAACATCCTACCCTTGGATGGAAAGCGCCACTTCAGTTGGCGTTGCTACTGGTCATCAATTAACGGGAATTTTTAACCGTTTATTGATTCAAGGGGTAATGGCAAGTTTTGTTTGGAAATATCGTCTGTATACAATGCCTGAAAAGTGGTGGGTCTATCCCGCATTATTTTTTGGCCTAGAATTTTGTTATTACTGTTACCACCGCGCCTCCCATGAGATATTTTTAATGTGGGCTACACACAGTACGCATCACTCTCCTAATGAAATGACTTTATCTGCAGCCTATCGATTGGGATGGCTTCCGTTCCTATCTTTTACATGGGTATTTTTTCTACCTCTTGTATTGATTGGCTTTTCACCGATCGCCGTTTTTACCATGCTATCAATTAATTTAATGTATCAATTCTGGCTCCATACTAAATTGATTCCTAGGCTTGGATTTCTTGAGGGAATTATCAATACCCCCTCAGCCCACCGAGTGCACCATGCCAGTAATAGACCTTATCTTGATAAAAACTACGGTGGAATCTTAATGATTTTTGACCGACTCTTTGGGACTTATGCAAAAGAAGAGCAAGATATTGAAATCATTTATGGTCTTACGCACCCCAACTACTCTAAAAATCCATTCGTAGTTGTTTTTCGTGTTTGGGGAGAGATGCTAAGGGGTTGCAAGGAAAAATCGACACTGCTAGAAAAGTTAAGGCTTCTCTTTTCACCGCCCCAGTAAACCGCTATTTTAATTCTGTCTTGCTACCGTAATATATTTCCATATAATTGGAAATATGATGAATGTAGATGCTATCCAAGCTTTTTTGGCTTTGGGGCAAGAATCCCGCTTAAATATTTTTCGCTTAATCGTTCAGCGTGGAGATACTGGTTTGAGCCCAAGTGAAATTATTGAAGGCTTGGGCATTCCAAATGCCACCTTAAGCTTTCACTTAAAAGAGCTTTCTAAGGCGAATCTCATCAATGTAGAGCGCCAAGGACGAACCCTCATTTATCGCCCTAATGCAAAGCTGGTTCAGGATCTCAGTCATTTTCTTTTAGAAAATTGCTGCGGTGGACAGTCCTGCCTACCCATTAAACTCCAGAAGAAGGTAAAACTACTATGAAGCAATACAACATTCTTTTTTTATGTACCCATAATTCAGCGCGATCCATTATTGGGGAGGCATTGGCTTCTACCCATCCCAGTGGAAAATTTAAAGGTTTTTCTGCTGGCTCCGTGCCAGGCGATAGCATCAATCCAATTGCCGCTGACATTGCGGTTGAGTTAGGTATGGATAGAGCCTTACTTCAATCAAAGAGTTGGGACGTATTTTCTAAGCCTGGCGCTCCTCAGATGGATTTTATTATCACTGTTTGTGATAACGCCGCTGGCGAGGTATGCCCATTTTGGCCAGGTCAGCCGGTGACAGCGCATTGGGGGTTTCCGGATCCCTCGTTGGTCCAAGGTACAGACTTAGAAAAGAAAATGGCCTTTATCAGTGTATTGAACGAACTCAAAAAGCGCATCGACCTGTTGGCAGAGATGCCATTAGAAAAATTAGACTCCTTAAGTCTCAAAGAAATCCACACAAAAGCATGAATGCGCTAACTAAAAAATTGTCCTTTTTGGACCGCTATTTAACGGTCTGGATTTTTGCTGCTATGGCTTTAGGTATCAGTTTGGGGTATTTGATATCTGGTGCTGAGAGTTTTATCAATTCCTTTCAAGTCGGGACTACTAATATTCCAATTGCGATTGGGCTGATCTTAATGATGTATCCGCCATTTGCGAAAGTGCGTTACGAGGATTTACCTGATGTTTTTAAGGACGTTCGCGTCTTTGCGATCTCCTTTTTGATGAGTTGGATTATCGCCCCTTTGCTGATGTTTTTTTTAGCGATTATCTTTGTGCCGGACCAGCCTGAATATATGGCAGGATTAATCTTGATCGGCATTGCTCCTTGCATTGCTATGGTGATTGTATGGAATGATATTGCCAAGGGCTCAACCGAATATGCGGCAGGATTAGTAGCGTTTAATGCTCTTTTCCAAGTGCTATTTTTTAGTATCTACGCCTATATCTTTCTAACAATCTTACCCCCTTATTTTGGTCTGGCTAGTTCGAATGTCAGCGTCAGCATCGGTCAAATTTCTCAAAGTGTCTTTATTTACTTGGGCATTCCCTGTATTGCGGGAGTGCTGACAAGGATGGTGATGTTGAGGTTTGTTTCTAAAGAGTGGTACCACGAGCAATTTGTTCCTCGCATTGGGATGATCACATTGATTGCTTTGTTGTTTACCATCGTAGTGATGTTTAGTTTGAAGGGTAATTTGATTCTGACTTTACCAATGGACGTACTAACGATTGCAGTACCTTTACTGATTTTTTTCTTAGTTATGTTTTTGCTGACCTTTTTTATTACCAGTAAAATGGGTATCGACTACAAGCGTTGCTGCACGTTATCATTTACAGCTTCGAGTAATAATTTTGAGTTAGCTATTGCGGTAGCGATTGCTGTCTTTGGAGTTAATTCTGGGGCAGCGTTTGCTGCCGTGATTGGGCCACTCGTTGAGGTGCCTATCATGATTGGCTTAGTGACTGTAGCTCTTGGGTTCAAAGAGCGCTATTTCTCAAAAGCGTAATGCAGGCTAAGGCTTGTATTGCCTAATGAGGCTTTCAAGCCCGAAAGGGTCGTTCTTCTTTCTGAGTCGGTTGATTGACTTTTTTAAGTCGGCCAACTCTTGTTTATTAAGCCGACTTAATTTTAGATGATCTAGGCCATAGGCATCAATTAGATAGCGAATACTTGATTTAGACAATAGATGCCTGATGATTACAAAAGTAATCAGTGCAAGAAAAGCAATAAATGTAATGATCATTTATTTAATAAAGGCATCGTAAAAGGTCTTTATGATCAGCGCGATGACTGTAATAAAAAAGGCTTTGCGAATAAAGGCATTCCCATGTTTAATGGCAAATTTACTGCCAATTTGCCCGCCAACAAAGTTGGCACTGGCCATAAAAATTCCAAGTTTCCAGTCCATGTATCCCATATATAAAAATACACACAGTGCACCTAAATTGGAGGCAACATTTAAAAACTTCGATGGTGCTGCAGATCGTAAAAAGTCATAACCCAAAATCCGCGTATAAAATAATTTATAAAATGCCCCAGCCCCTGGTCCTAAGAAGCCATCATAAAAACCAATGACAGCACCACCTATTGAGGCAATGGCACTTTGTTTATGGTGTTTATGTTTGGGTGCATGAATGAGACCTGCGCTTGATTTGATATTAAATATCAAAAGAGCAATAAGAAAAAAAGGCAGGGCGCTGCGTAACCACTGGCTGGGAACTTGAGTTAGCAAATAGGCGCCACCTACCGAGGCCAAGAAGGCCGCCAAAGACGAAATCATAACTAGTTTCCAAGGGCTTTTATTGGCCCTAGTGTATTGAATCGCAGAGCCTGTAGTGCCCGCAATAGATGCCATTTTGTTTACAGACATGAGGGTTGCAGGAGGAAATCCTTGGAGTATCGTGAATAGCGCTGGGACTTGTATCATGCCGCCACCGCCAATAATCGAGTCAACTAAACCCGCCATAAGGGCGCACGTTAGCAAAAGACTAAGATCGAATATGGATAGATCAAACATGTATCGGCTTTATTGTGGTGATGATGCCCATCACTTGTTATGTCTCGGTGCAGTTATTGTATAGGGGTGCCAGTCAGATTCCCGTACCTATGCTGGGCGAACTGTGACAGCTACGTCTAAGACGTGATCTGCGCCTCCGTGGATAACTCCTCTGACGGGTGATACATCGGAATAATCTCTTCCCTGGGCTAGGTGAACATAGTCTTCGCCAGGCGACCCATGGCCCCAGCGGTTATTCGTGGGATCGAGATCACACCATATGCCAGAAGATAAGTTACCGTCGAAACCAATGTTGGGGATGTAAATGGAAATCCAAGCGTGAGAGGCATCGCTTCCAATTAAGCGTGGCTGACCTAGAGGAGGAGTGGTGAGAAGATAGCCGCTAATATATTTTGATGGTAACCCAATGCTTCTTAAAGCGCATAAAAAAATATGGGCAAAATCTTGACACACCCCTTCGCGCTTGGTTAATGCCTCAATAGCGGGTGTATTAAGATCCGTGCTTTTGCTGACATATCTAAATTCATGATAAATATGCTCCATGAGCTCAATGGCAGCCTGTAGGATGGGTTTTCCAGTGGTGAAGCAGATTCTTGCAAAATCGACAAACTCTTGCCGTAGAGTGATGAAAGGGGAGGTGAATAAAAATTCTGCCGCAGAATCCCAGTGGGTCTTAGAGTGGTATCGAAAGTACTCTCTAACATCTTCCCATGGCGGCGTTTCAGCAGGTGCCGCGAAGCTAGTTGGTTCGGGCATCGTTTGGACTAATGATTTGGCTGATATTAATAACTCATGATGCCGACTCTCTAGGGAAAAGAAGGTGCATACATTGCCATAGCTATCAGTATTTTCTTCTCTCCATGCAGGTTTCGGATCTATATATATTTCCGTATTCATTACTACCTGAGTGCTTGTACCCGCTGGTTTTAAGTGTGTGATGTGTTGGGCAATTTCCACATCAGGATCATATGAGTAGTGTGTGTCATGAATAATCTCAAGTAGCATAATCGGCTCTTATATTTGGACGATGTATTCGCTCTGATGAACCAGGTTGAAATAGCGCGCGCTAATTTCATCCGAGACATTCCATGCGGCCTTAGAGCAGCTAAGTAAACAATCACGCAAATGATGCAAATTTTGGTTGTTATCAGGCTCGCACAAGGAATCTAAAGTGTAATCTTGTAGATTCGTTACGCTACGCGTGAGTTCATCTGGATGGTGACGTTCGGTACCAGCTAATTTTGAAAGTCTGGCACGTAGTGCTTTTGTGACCCAGGCCAGTGAACGTGGATTTTCATCATCCAGCACCAATAGACTGACTAGGGGCTCTAGGTCGCGACTTTGTTGATGTTGGGCGTGGAAGGTAATGGTGCTGTCAAATAGAGCTAGCAAAGCAATATAACCAGAGCTATCCCCCTTTGGGTTGCTTAGCAAGCCATGATTAAGAGCTAAATCCAAAGCAGTGGTCAAAAAAGAGAGGCGTTCAATATGGCGACCAATCGCCAGTAGTTGCCAGCCATCATCGCGCGTCATGCGGTCGGTTTGAGCGCCCGTAATCGCCGCTAAGGCACCATTGGCATGACTAAGTGCTTCAATTGCGAGTGATGCTGAAAAGTCCTGAAACGCTGTCGCTTTATGGCAGTCCTCCTGGAACTGCTCGATGCAGTAATTAATCGTACTCCATTGCTCTGGCGAAAGTCTCTCCCGCACATTTGAGGCATTGCGTTTCATGGCATTCAGATTGAAGCCAACACTGGTGACATGTTCGCTCTGATTCAGACAATCAATGAGCGTTCTTTCAAAAATACGGTGACGCATATCACTTTGATCGAGGGAAGCTGGCACACCTTCTGGAACTAATCTGTGTTGAGTGCAAAGCGCTTCAAGCCAGGCCCAAAGTTGCTTAGAGGGAATGTACTCGTTATTGATGCTCTCTAAATAAAGTTTTGCGAGTCGAAGGATATTTTCACTACGTTCTGTATAACGCCCAAACCAATACAGGCTTTCGGCTGCTCGACTAGTGACCAAACGTTTTCTTAAAATAGGTACTTTGGTATGTATGGCCTGCAATGCAATATCTGGCGGGCTATAAAAGTTTTGACCTTGAACCCAAACATCTGCGCTGCTTCCGCCTCTTTGCATAGAGGCAATACCGGTTTCGGTTGCAGCGATGCGAGCAAGTCCACCTGGAAGAACCTGCCAGCTATCAACCCCATTACTGAGCGCAAAAACACGCAACATGTAAGAGCGGGGCTCAATCAAGGAGGCATTATTGATATTTAAAGCACTGAACCAAGTGGGCATTTGGGCAAGCGGAATATAGGTCTGAACGGTGTGCTCGTCCGGCTGGCGAGTGATGCGTCCTACCCATTCATCTCTTTGGGATTGGGTTAGGTTGCCACCCAAAATAGATTCATAAATTTCGTGACCAGCGGAGAGTGGGTAGGTTGGCTTGATGGCGCTATGGCCTAGATTAGGTATTGCCGCCTCTAAGGCTGCGCGTTCACCACACCACCAGGTATCCATTGCAGGTAGCTGAATCTTTTCATTCAGTAAATATTCGCTAATCCCTGGTAAAAATCCCAGTAAAGCAGGGGACTCCAAAAATGCTGAGCCTGGTGCATTAGCCAGAATGACATTGCCGGCCCGAACAGCTTGCAGCAAACCAGGGACGCCTAAGGTTGAGTCAGAGCGCAACTCTAATGGGTCTAAGAATTCATCGTCTAAACGTTTGAGTAAGACATGTACCGGCTCTAAGCCACGTACTGTTTTCAAGAAGAGGTGTTGATTTCTGACAGTGAGATCGCCACCCTCTACTAAAGTCAGACCCAAATACCGCGCGAGATAGGCGTGTTCAAAATACGTTTCGTTATAAGGTCCTGGGGTCAGTAGCGCAATGTGGGCATTAGCTCCCGCAGGAGTTTCGGATTTGAGTGACTCAATTAAATCTCGGTAAGCATTCGATAAGGCCGAAATCTGCAATGATTCATATGCTTTTGGAAATTGCCGCCCAATTAGATTGCGATTTTCTAGCAGGTAGCCCAGGCCAGACGGAGCTTGTGTTCGCTGAGAGAGTACTGACCATTTTCCATCAGGGGTTCTGGCAAGATCAAAGGCGATAATATGCAAATGCTTTTTTCCACAGGGCTTAACATCGCGCATAGAGCGAATATAGCCAGGATGACCCTGTACTAAAGCGGGGGGAATTAAACCTTCTTTAAGTAAAGTTTGAGGGCCATATACATCAGAAATAATGGCCTCCAGTAAGCGTGCTCTTTGGAGGACTCCGGATTCAATTTCTTGCCACGCATCTGAGCTGATAATTAAGGGAAATAAATCGACAGACCATGGCCTCTGTGGGCCATACTCATCTGCATACACGTTGTAAGTGATGCCATTTTCTCGAACCTGCCGGTTAAGTTCTTGAGTGCGCTGATTTAGATCTGCTAAACCAGTTGGCTCAAGCCAGTCAAAAAAAATCTTCCAATGTGCCAGCAGGTCGCTGGAGTCTCCGCGCAATTCATCAAAATGCCCAGCCTGAGCTTTAGGAGAAAGGCGGAGAACCTCTTCCTTTAGGGATGTGCTGCTTGTTTTCAAAAGTTCAGATTTGGATGGATCCACGGCTTATTGTCTCACCGGCGCATATCCAACGTAAATGGGAACTCTCGGCTGGCCGGTAAATTAATATTGGCGCTTACCCCTTCAATAGTACCCGCGCTATGACCCATGCGGAAGAAGCGGGAAAGCCTGCGACTCTCTGCTTCATAGGCATTAATTGGGAAGGTGTCATAACTCATGCCGCCAGGATGGGCGACATGATACTGACAACCACCCACTGAGCGTTTCATCCAGGTATCGATAACATCGAATATCAGGGGTACATGCACTCCAATACTGGGGTGCAGACTTGATGGTGGGTTCCAGGCCTTATAACGAACGCCTGCTACATACTCTCCTGCGACCCCAGTTGGCTGAAGGGGTAAAGGCTCTCCGTTGCATGTAATTGTGTAGCGACTTTCATTTAAACCGGTGACTCGCACTTCAATGCGCTCAAGAGAGGAATCCACATAACGGGCGGTACCACCAACAGCACCCTCTTCGCCCATGACATGCCAAGGCTCAAGAGCATATCGCAAGGTAATTTCGGTGCCCATTGTTTTGACTTGACCAATTAGCGGGAAGCGGAATTCTAGGTGAGGAGCAAACCATTCGGCCTTAAAATCAAAGCCATTCCTTTGCATTTCTTCAATTACATCAGAAAAATCCATCTTAATAAAGGTCGGCAATAAGCAACGATCGTGCAGTTCGGTGCCCCAGCGAGTAACAGGGGCCAGATAAGGCTTATCCCAAAAACGAGCAATGAGTGCGCGAATTAATAGCTGTTGCACGATGCTCATACGAGCATGTGGCGGCATTTCAAAAGCGCGCAATTCAAGCAGGCCTAAACGACCAGTTTGACTATCAGGTGAGTACATCTTATCAATACAAAATTCACTGCGATGGGTATTACCAGTCACATCAATCAAAATGTTGCGTAAAGTTCGATCCACTAACCATGGTGGCATGCTACTGCCGTATTTTTCACGGTTCTTCTGAATCTCTTGAAGCGCAATTTCTAACTCATAAAGCTGATCATTTCTAGCTTCATCCACCCTTGGTGCCTGACTTGTAGGTCCAATAAACATGCCGCTAAATAAATAACTCAGACTAGGATGGTTGTGCCAATACAAAATCATACTGGCTAGTAACTCTGGTCTGCGTAAGAAAGGGCTATCAATAGGAGTAGCGCCGCCCATAACAAAATGGTTGCCGCCGCCAGTTCCTGTATGACGACCGTCGGTCATAAACTTCTCGGCAGATAAGCGAGATTCAAATGCAGCGTTGTACAAGAACTCAGTATGGTCAACCAACTCCTTCCAGTTGTGTGCTGGATGAATATTGACTTCAATCACGCCTGGATCAGGGGTGACTTGCAATAACTTAAGGCGTGGATCTCGAGGTGGGGGATATCCTTCGAGCACGACTTGATATTGCAATTCTTGCGCAGTAGCTTCAACGGCATTTAATAGATTAAGGTAATCCTCAAGACGTTCCAATGGTGGCATAAAGACATATAAGGACCCGCTCTTACCACCATGTTCGTTTTCGGCCTTAGGTCCGTTTGAGCGCATCGGATCGCGAGTTTCTACGCATAGTGCGGTACGCGTAACCTCTTTGGCAGATTCTTGCCTTTGTGGAAAATGGACCTGTTGCGATTGACTCCAGACGGTCCGATTTGAATGGGTATTTTTATCTTGATTGACTGGCTGAATTTGTTGGCGAACAGGAGCTGCGCTAGGGAGCGGAGCTCTTGGTGCAAAAGGATCCTCCTCAATCAGATAGGGGTAGTCCGCTTTATTGGCCCATGGCAATGACTCCAGCGGTAAACGATAACCCATTGGGGAGTCCCCGGGGAGGAGATAGAGGCGATCATCCCGGTAAATCCAAGGACCCGTTTTCCAATTGGTATCAAGGTAGGTTGAGCCATAACTTGCTTCAATTGGCAAGACATAGCCAATGACAGAATCCAGTTTTTGGGTAAATACTCTTTTTAAGCGAGTACGTTCCATTTCATCATCAAGATTAGATTTGAAGGGGTCTACGTTGACTGGAAGCTTGGACTCGCGCCAGAGGTAATAAAACACATCTTCATATGCGGTTTCAATAAACTGATCGTCTAAACCCAAGTTTTTAGAAAGTGTGCGAACAAATTGACCGGCATCTTCACTGGTGTAGGTAATTGGATTGCTTTCATTAGCAAAGAGCTTGGGATTTTTCCAAACTGGCTCACCATCCGCCCTCCAGTAGATTGAAAGCGCCCAGCGAGGTAGTTGTTCCCCGGGATACCATTTTCCTTGCCCAAAATGTAGAAATCCGCCATCACCGTACTGCGCACGTAATTTTTCTACTAGGTCAGCGGCGTATGCGCGTTTGGTGGGGCCGAGGGCATCTAAATTCCACTCACGTTCGTCACGGCCGTTAACGGAAACAAAGGTAGGCTCACCACCCATCGTAAGTCGAACATCGCCAGTTTTTAATTTTTGGTCAACGGTTTCACCAAGCCTGAGAATGTCTTGCCACTGCTCTTCGGTATAGGGTTTGGTTACTCGTGGGGACTCATAAATACGAGTCACATCCATGGTGTGTTCGAACTCTACTTCACATTCGTCCACACCGCCTTCAATCGGCGCTGCTCCTGAGGGCTCTGGGGTGCAGGCAACGGGGATGTGTCCTTCGCCAGCCATTAAGCCTGAGGTAGGGTCTATACCAATCCAACCAGCCCCTGGAAGATACACTTCGCACCAGGCATGCAGATCCGTAAAGTCTACTTCGGTGCCGCTAGGACCATCCAATGATTTGACGTCTGGTTTTAATTGAATTAAGTAACCTGAAACAAAGCGTGCTGCTAAGCCACAAAGGCGCAATAGGTTCACCATTAACCAGGCTGAGTCTCGGCAAGAGCCACTCCGTAAATCTAAAGTGTCATCAGGAGTTTGGACGCCGGGCTCCATTCGAATCAGGTAGTTAATGTCACTTTGTACTTTCTGATTAATTTTCACCAAAAAATCAATCGTGCGCATTGGGCTGCGATCGATAGTCTTGAGGTATTTATTTAATGTCGCATTACGCATTCTTCCCAAATAAGGACGCAATTCTTTCTTTAGTTCCGAAGAATATTTAAATGGGAATTCTTCCGCATCTGGTTCCAGAAAGAAATCAAACGGGTTGTATACCGCCATTTCAGTTACTAGATCGACTGTCACCTTGAAATGCGTTGTAGGCTCTAGAAATACTAGGCGGGCCTGATAGTTCGCGAATGGATCCTGCTGCCAATTAATAAAGTGCGCTTCCGGTTCGATTTTTAAAGAATACGAGACGATATGGCTTCGACAGTGGGGGGCAGGTCTTAGGCGGATGACTTGAGGGCCCAATTTAACTGGGCGGTCATATTGATATTCGGTAATGTGGTGGAGGGCGGCATGGATAGACATAGGGCAATTCTATGTGCACCAATTTGGGTAGTCATATTCGATTGCACAAGACTAGTGCGTGAAGCAGTTTTGTGCCCTGATTTGGGTTAAGCGTGAGAAAAAAAGGACGCGCCTCAATTTAACGTTTCAGAGCTGAAAAGCTAGATGCTTGAGCTAAATCCCAGTAATGCTGAAATACATTGGGCAACTCACTTCCTTCATCATTATGAAGTAAGCTTCCTGGGCGAACATCCGGAAGTAGTGCTGAAAGCAGGTGCACTTCATTTGTATTGACTCTACGAACAATATGACTGGTATCAATATCGATAGGATGATTTAAGCCAGCAGCCTCCACGATCTCCTTTAGGGCCTTTAGGGTTTCATTGTGAAAATTAAATACCCTCTCTGCTTTATTGGGTACTACAAGAGCTTTTTGGCGGCCCAGATCTTGGGTAGTTACACCAGTAGGGCAATATCCTGTATCGCAGACCTGCGCCTGTATGCAGCCAATAGAAAACATAAATCCTCGAGCGCTATTGCACCAGTCGGCACCTAAAGCAAAAGCTACCGCCATATCAAAAGCGCTAATAATTTTTCCAGAACATCCCACCTTGATTTGATCTCGTAAATTCACACCTACTAAAGAGTTATGAACTAAACGAAGACCTTCTTGTAAAGGGGTACCAACATGATTGGTGAACTCGACAGGAGAAGCGCCAGTGCCCCCTTCTGTTCCATCTACAACGATAAAGTCGGGGTATATCTCTGTTTCTAGCATTGCCTTTACGATCGCAAACCATTCCCAGGGGTGGCCGATACAGAGTTTGAATCCGACGGGTTTACCGCCAGATAGTTTGCGTAGTTGAGCGACAAAATGCATCATTTCTAGTGGGGTAGAGAAGGCGCTATGGGATGCTGGAGATATACAGGCTACACCAGCCGTAACACCACGAGCTTCTGCAATCTCCGGGGTGACCTTGGGTCCCGGCAAAATACCACCATGACCAGGTTTAGCTCCCTGACTGAGCTTAATTTCAATCATCTTGACCTGAGGATCCAAGGCATTCTTGGTGTATTCCAGCGCATTAAAGCTACCATCTATATTGCGACAGCCAAAATATCCCGAACCAATTTCCCAAATTAAGTCGCCTCCGTGGGTGCGGTGATAGCGAGAGACTGACCCCTCCCCAGTGTCATGTGCAAATCCCCCTTTTTTAGCCCCAAGATTGAGCGCCATAATTGCATTAGCACTAAGAGAGCCAAAACTCAATGCAGAAATATTAAAGATGCTGGCAGAATACTTCTGGGCGCAATCTTTCCCCCCAATCTCTATGCGGAAATCATGGGTGGGGAGTTGGGTGGGTTTCAATGATTGGTTAATCCATTGATATCCAGGTGCCATCACATCTAAAGTGGTGCCAAAAGGGCGCTTATCCGATACTGCTTTAGAGCGTGAATACACTAAAGTGCGCTGACTTCTGGAGAAGGGGGTTTTATCGTTGTCTCCCTCAATAAAATACTGACGGATTTCTGGGCGAATAAATTCGAGCAGGAATCTCATGTGACCAAGCACGGGATAGTTTCTCAGAATAGAGCTTTTAGTTTGCAGGCAATCGTGGACGCCTACTGCAGTCAAAAAGACGAATACTAAAAAAACGTACCAAATCTGTTCGTGCCAATTTAGTGCAAAAGCACTACTTATTGCCCCGACAATGCAAAGGGTAAAGGTAAGCAGTCGAATGGGGAGAAGGGTTTTAGAGGGCTGAGCCAAAAGATTTTCCTATTCGTTTTGTGCCAGTGAAGTATATGTCACTCTTATTTCTCTTAGCTGCTCAGGAATTATGGGAATTTATTGACTTGTGACAAATAAATGAACCCCCAGTGGTGCAAGCCCCCTCCCTTATACTCATTTTTTATGGGGTGATAAGAGTATTCTGTAATAATAATATCAACCATTACAAGGAGTTCATATGTCATTAAATCATGCTGTTATTTGGATTGACCACAAAGAAGCGCACGTAATGTTTTTAAGTGAGGACGCTAGCGAAGCTGAGGTCATCAAGACTAAATCAACGCATAACCATCTACATCATAAGGGTGGTGAAATTGGTAGCGGAAAAGTACCATTTGATGTTAAGTATTTACATTCCGTTATTCAAGCGGTTAATGAGTCAAAAGAAATTTTGGTGATTGGTCCTGGATCGGCGAAGCTTGAATTGATTAAGCACGCCCACCACCACGACCCTAAGATTGCTGAAAAAATTGTTGGCGTAGAAACTGTTGATCATCCTACCGATAAAGAAATTCTGGCATTTGCTCGCAAGTTTTTCTATAAAGCAGATCAAATGTTATGAAAATTGAATTTGTTGGCCCAGCTCAAGTTGCCGAAGATGGGGGCGTGATTTATCTTGCGACATTAGATGGCAAGAACCTAGATTGCCATTTCAGTTATGAAGTTTTAGAGGATATAGATCCTGATAGTATTTTGGGAGATCCTTTGGAGCATTTTGCAAAGCATCAACTTAAGCTGCTATCTATTGCTGAGCAAAAAATTCTAAATGGGCATGCGCATGATGGTCAAATTCAAATTTTTAGCAATGACCTTGTTGCTGATTAAGATCGTATTCGGAGAAAAATAATGAAGACACCTATAGACCCATCCAAACTGGATGATCTACCAGCCAAGGATTACTTTATCGAGGCTATTAGTCACGTTGATACGGCGGTAAAGACGAGCAGTATTGCAGTTGGCGCTGCCAAAGGCATTTTATATAGCATCATTGAAACTCTAGGTACGATGATTGGCGATCCTGACCTGCCAAATCATCTTCGATCAGGATATGAGGGTGCCTTAGAGTTAGCGCACGAGTTGCAGGCGAAGATTGATCACCTAAGCTAACCTTTTTATATTCAGAATAGTTTAAAAATGCAGCATAAGAGGTTAGCCGTAGCCCCTATGATGGAGTGGGGCAACGAAGGCTTTGAATCCTTATAGAATAAGGGCTAACGTATTTTTAGTCCCCTTAAGGGGCAATAAAGGGAGCGTGTTACATCGCTCTGAATTTTTAATCTCCCTCGGAATTACTTTCTTATATTTAAAAAAATTCATTCATATGTATCCCTTAGCAATTATAAGTATGAATACCTAGACCTTGAGAGATGTTAATCATGAATAACGAATATATCGAATTGATTGCTTTGGTTGACGTTGTCGAGACGGAAAAAACTTGCACTGCATCAAGGAGGCTCATTAATTCAAACTCGATGGATATACGATGAAGAATGTACATGGGGTGAATACTTGGATCTTGATGTCACTAAAAATATCTCCGGACACTTATTTGATGTAATTCAGCTGGCTGCCGATACCACCTCACGCGATATTTTTTGTTTGGTCGACTGGAGTCCATTTTTAGTGGAACTTTTAA
The DNA here is from genome assembly GCA_903846025.1 of uncultured beta proteobacterium. Lineage (GTDB taxonomy): Bacteria > Pseudomonadota > Gammaproteobacteria > Burkholderiales > Burkholderiaceae > Polynucleobacter. Next base: position 14,655 of record CAIMZP010000087.1, read on the forward strand.
AGCATCACTGGATTGATGAATTTTTAGATGAAGCACGAAGTGCCATTGCGGGGTCAATTGAGTCTGGTGCAGAATCCATTGATTTTCTCGAAATTTATTAGCATTGGGATGTTAATTCTGAAACTTTCATTTATTAAGAATATGTCAATACACTCTGCACCATGAAGCAATAAGACTTTATTCAGCGTGGAATAAGACTTTATTCATTTCGATCTGTGAGCCAATAAACATATAAGTCTCTTGCAATAAGGCTTTATTCAGCGGGGAATAAGACTTTATTATTTTGGGGTTGATAGGAGCCAAAAAACACCAAAACACGACTTTCCGCCAAAAACACCCTGTTTTGACCCCTAATCTGCCTACTTATTAAGCAAAAGAGGCATTAAAAACACCCATTAGGTGTAAAAACGGGACTTGTTTCTCTTTGGTTGTGTCGTCGAAGCAAGATGGAGGAGAAGTATTGGTTGTGTCGTAAAGCAAAGTTAAAGAGGAAAAAGGTTCCCGAGTTCCTGTTTACAGGGGTTTGGCTCTATTTCACTAATTTTCGTACCTCTAATAGTCTGCATTCGCCTACCAACTCTCGGTCACAAAAGCACCCCGTTTTGGTCGTTAAAGGGATTCCTCAATAACGCTTTGAGTCTTCCTTTCCACTATTAACGTATGGATACAGCGCATACATCATTAATCGTGTACACGGTATAAAGAAGGAGTTCCCATACAAGCCGGGAAGGGTGCTTCTCAAACAAATCACAATGCCAAGTCAAAGACCCTCAACTCACTCCTCTCTCGG
>CAIMZP010000088.1 GCA_903846025.1 uncultured beta proteobacterium
TGGTGGGTCGGGCGAGATTCGAACTCGCGACCAACGGATTAAAAGTCCGCTGCTCTACCGACTGAGCTACCGACCCAGTAAAGAAAAAGATTATAGCAAGAAGTTGGTCAGCGTCCACCCAGTCTGCAGGGCGTTGCCCTACAAAGCCCTGTAATCATTGGTCTATTAAGAGTTTAGACGCTTAGCTACGGGTGGATTTTTAGAGAAATACTCCTTGATTCCCTTCAGTATCGCCTCAGCGATCCGATCCTGGTAGGCCTCATCGTTGAGACGAGCTTCTTCCTGCGGATTGCTAATAAAGGCAGTCTCAACCAAAATTGAAGGTATGTCTGGTGCTTTTAGCACCGCAAAGCTCGCTTGCTCTACCGTTCCTTTATGCAGCGCTGCAAATCCACCAATTTGTTTTAGGATTGAGTTGCCTACCAGTAGAGAGTCTTTAATTTGGGCGGTTGTTGACATATCTAGCAGGAGATTGGCTACTTGTTTGTCTTGAGTCTTGATATTGATGCCGCCAATCAGATCGGAGGAGTTTTCTTTATTGGCCATCCAGCGCGCCATAGTGCTACTGGCACCCATTTGTGAAAGTGCAAACACGGAGGCACCTTTCGCATTTGATTCAATAAAAGCATCCGCATGAATTGATACGAATAAATCCGCCTCTACACGCCGTGCTTTTTGTACCCGTATATTCAATGGCACGAAATAGTCACCATCCCTTGTCAGGAAGGAGCGCATATAGGCTTCACCCTCAATTTTTTCACTCAAACGTTTTGCAATGGAGAGAACCACATGCTTTTCTTTTGATCCCATTGAGCCAATCGCACCTGGATCTTCTCCACCATGCCCCGCATCAATTGCAATCGTAATAAGACGCTTATATTTGGCAGGCTTAGGGCTTTCTTTTACCTCGGGAATGGCTTGTGCAATGGGGGTGCTCGGGATCTCTTTTCTAGTAGCGAATTGCGCAATCAGATCAACTTCTTGATTAGACTTCTCCAATGCTTGCTCTTTACGGGCACTGCTTTTCACGAGTTCCATTAAAGGGTCAGGTGGGATTGTTGGGTACAGATCAAGTACCATGCGATATTGGTATCCCGCAATGGGATCTAGCGTAAACAATTGTGGCTTCACGGGCTCTTTTAGATCAAATACCAAACGCACGAGACCGGGCTGAAATTGGCCAACCCGAATTTGCGATACATATGGATCGTTCGGCTTTACTTTAGCCACTAGGTCTTTGAGCGTGGAATTGAGTTCCATTCCTGGAACATCGACTACAAGGCGATCTGGATTGCTGAGAATTTGCTGGGTAATTGGCAGTGGAGTATCGGACTCTAAGGTGATACGAGTGTAGTCTTCGGAGGGCCAAATACGCACGCCTAAAATTTTGGCACCCCAGGCAATATCTATTTCACTTAATAGCAATACAAAGCCCATTAATTTAATCGCAGACTTCAGGTACTTTCTTCTGGGGGGGCTTGGTTTCTCTAGATTGCTCATGAGACTGGCGCGAGCATTGCGATAATATGGGCGCCTTGGCTAGAGTACGCGCTCAAGATAATATCTCGCTCATACTCCTCTTTATCAGCAATTAGGTGAATTTGAATATCAAACGCGGGAAGTGTTCCTTCTGCTTTTTCGGGCCACTCAATGAGGCAGAACCCAGGAGTATCAAAATGTTCTGAAAATCCTGCCTCTTGCCATTCTAGGGGGCTACGCATACGGTAGAGATCAAAGTGGTAGGCCACGAGAGGGGTGTCTGGCAGATTATCCCCAAGTGCTAAGGGATAAGGCTCGCACAGGGTGTAAGTAGGGCTCTTTACACGACCAACATAACCCATACTCTGAATTAAATAACGTGCAAAGGTGGTCTTGCCCGCTCCCAAATCACCTTTTAGGGAGATATTAAGGTGGGAGGCTGGGTTAGCAATAAGAAATTGAGCCAGGCTTTTAGCAAAGCGTTGAGCTAAAGCAGTAGTATCCGCTTCCTGCCTACAATGCTGAGAGTATGAGTCTATTGCCATAGCCCTAGTTTATTCAATTATTTGAACCTATTCTGAATTCCTGATGCCATCTTCCTTTGTTCCTAAAAATCTAGACCAAGAAAATCTGCGTGATTGGCTTCGGAAGCAGGCGGTTGCGTTTGGTTTTGATGGTCTGCGCATTACCGATACCCATCTAGGATCTGCAAGCGAGCGCCTTAATGAATGGCTGGCAGAAGGGCGCCATGGTCAGATGGAGTACATGGCGCGACATGCCTTGGTGCGCTCTAATCCTCAGATGCTAGTGCCTAGTGCGGTGAGAGTCATTTGCGTCACCATGAATTACTTATCACCTGCAATTAATCTTGATCAGGAGTGGCAACGCCTAGCCGATCCTTCAGCGGCGGTTGTCTCAATGTATGCCCGTGGTCGTGATTATCACAAGGTGTTGCGACATCGTTTGCAAGATTTTGCTAAGGCAATAGAAGGTCATATTGGTTCTTTTGGCTATCGCGTCTTTACAGACTCTGCGCCCCTGATGGAGGTAGAGTTAGCGCGCAAAGCGGGTTTAGGTTGGCGCGGTAAACATACCTTATTACTTAATCGAGAATCTGGCTCCACTTTCTTTTTGGGCGAGATCTTGGTTGATGTCCCTTTGCCAATGGATCAGGAAGAGCAATCTCATTGCGGTACTTGTAGCGCTTGTATTGATGTGTGCCCTACGCAAGCCATTACTGCGCCGTACCAATTGGACGCGAGAAGATGCATTTCCTATTTAACGATTGAAAATCCTGCAGCTATTCCTGTGGAATTTAGAAGGGCAATAGGCAATCGGATTTATGGTTGTGATGACTGTCAACTAGCTTGCCCTTGGAATAAATTTGCTCAGCGTACACAATTGCCCGATTATGCAGAGCGTCATGGCTTAGGAAGGGCGAGTCTCTTACATCTTTGGTCTTGGACCGAAAATGAATTTGAACAACGTCATGAGGGGAGTGCCATACGGCGTATTGGCTATAGCAGATGGCGACGTAATTTAGCGGTAGCGATGGGCAATGCGCTCGATTCATCAGAAGTCACTTTTGCTGAAAAAGAGTTGATAAGGCAAGCTTTAAATAGTGCTCTAGAGCATTCAGATGCTATGGTCTATGAGCATATTACTTGGGCGCTCAATCCCCTTAAAATATAAGCAAGATTTTTCTCTAGCTTTTACAATCGAGTGATGTTTTTAAAAAGTCAACCCGATATAAATCCTAACGAGAATTCGCCGGAGGGTTTAGTAGTCCATCGATTTCAGAATCGAAGCGATGCATTTTGGTCTGGTATGCGGGATGCCGCTGGCGCTCCAGCTATAGTGCTCTTTGCCGGCATGGTAGGTTTTGGAGCGATGGGTAGAACGAGTGGCTTCGATGTTTGGTTTACGAGCTTTACTAGTATTTTCATGTTTGCCTTACCAGGCCAAGTCGTCTTGTTTGAAATGGCGATTACGGGCTCATCTGCTCTAGCTATTGCCTTAGCGGTGACTTTAACTGCCACTCGATTTGTCACGATGACGGTAACACTTTTCCCACAGTTTCATGAGAAGGACCGCAATCGGGGTCTATATGCATCGGTGCATTTATTGGCCATGACAGCCTGGGCAATCTCGATGCGAGAGTTTCATACGATCGAGGCAAGACACCGTTTGAATTACTTTACTGGTCTTGGCTTAGTGTGCTGGCTTATTTCTATCCCAGGCACGACCATCGGATATTTTTTAGCAGGCATGGTGCCAACCCCAGTCACTTTAGGATTAATTTTTATTAATCCCCTATTTTTTCTACTGACCTTTACAGAGGTAAAGCCTTGGATTAATCGTATAGCCATTTCTTTAGGTTGCCTATTGGGGCCCCTGTTTTTTTTGCTGCATCGTGATTCCAGTTTACTTAGTACTGGCTTGGTAGCGGGCACAATTGCTTATTTTATTGATCGCAAACTATTGCGCAAAAGGCCGGGGGTAATTGGTTGATACATACCGCGCTTACTGGCTGGAGCTTATGGCTTGCTTTAATTGGGGCGTGCATCGGGACGTATGTCTGTCGTGCGATTGGTGTCTTTTTTTCCAAGAGAATTAATCAAGATAGCGAAATTTTTCGTTGGTTAGCAGCCGTAACTTATGCCATGGTTGCGGCGCTGACGGTGCGGATGGTCTTAATGCCAATTGGATTGCTCTCTACAGTTCCGGTATGGATTCGGATACTTGTTTGCATGCTCAGTCTTGGAGTCATGATTTCAAGGCCTACGCGTCGACTCGTTCCAGCCCTGTTGACTGGAACGCTACTGATGGTTTCTTACGGCGTAATGCACTGATATTGTTTTTAGTATTCTCTTTGCTTATAGATGGGCCGCTAATACTTGCGCAATATGCACAGCATCTCTTTGGGTTCCATCGTGTATTTGATGGCGACAGCTAGTGCCATCTGCTACAACCCAGCTATCTGGTGATTGGCGAATAGCAGGTAAGAGACTGAGCTCTGCCATTTCCAATGAGACTTTAATGTGCTCCGCTTCGTAACCAAAACTACCCGCCATGCCACAGCAAGAGGATTCAATGAGTTTAGGGTTGGCATTGGGAATGCTATTCAATAGTTCCATAGCAGGTGCCACTGCAGCAAATGCCTTTTGATGGCAGTGACCATGAAAGAGTATGGGGCGGGTAGCTGCTTTGAGCTTGAGAGTAAGCTTGCCTGCTTTTAATTGCGCCGCCAGAAATTCCTCTAAGAGTTGCGCTTGCTTGCTCACTATCAGCGCTTGTTCGCCAAGACCCATCACCAAGGCTTCATCTTTTAGGGTAAATAAACAGGAAGGTTCTAGGCCAATAATTGGAATTCCCTTTTCCGCATAAGGGGCTAAATGATGAACCAGTTCCCCCAAAGTTTCTTTGGCCTTATCCACCATCCCCGCAGCTAAGTAAGTGCGACCGCAACAAAATTCTTTAGAGCAAGTGCTAGGTTTTTTTGATTGATCGGTCTGCTTATTATTCGTTTTGCGTGGAATGTGTACGCGATAACCTGCCGCTTTGAGAACCTGCAGGGCGGCCTGAAGATTCTCGTTTTCAAAGTAGGCATTAAAGGTGTCAGCCAAGAGGACAACCCCTTGTTGTTTTCCAATTGGGGTATCGATCAGCTCCTCTGGTGCGAAGTGATGTGAAGATGCGAGGGACGCTACTACTTTCAAATTACTCCAGAAATGATAACTTTTCCATATTGGCAAACTTCTCTGTGCAGAAATACCCATCAGCCATTCTTGTACCTTAGCTAGCAGAGGCAGCTGATTGCGTAAGTTTAATAACGCAGGAAGACCAGGGATGCTGCTAATAATGGGGGCGTACTTGGGTAAGTAAGCTACCGCTAAATCACGCAATGAATGACCAACCCTTTTTTTGTAGGCCGAAAGAAACTCAATCTTCATTTTGGCCATATCAACCCCGGTAGGGCATTCACGTCGACAAGCTTTACAACTGACGCAGAGCTCCATCACTTCTTTAATGGCATCGCTTGCTAATGGGGATGAGGCATCGTTAACATCGATCTGACTTGAGAGCGCTAGACGCAAGGTGTTTGCTCGGCCACGAGTGAGATGCTTTTCATCGCGGGTAACACGATAACTGGGGCACATGACTTCTGTATCAAACTTACGGCAATGGCCATTGTTATTACACATCTCTACTGCTTTGGCCAACCCCATAGCTGGGTCGCCCCCAGTGCCAGGTGAGCTGGTTTCTTCGGTAACCGGGTTATTTTGCACATTCCATGCCGACCAATCAAGGGCGGGTTGCAGTAGAATAACTTTATAGCTTGGTGGAAAGCGGAAATTGCTCGCATCATCCATCTTGGGTGGATTGACGATCTTGCCAGGGTTAAATAAACCCTTGGGATCAAAGGCATGTTTAATTTCACCAAGCGCCTCTGTAATTTTGGGGCCAAACTGCCATGAGATCCACTCACCACGGCATAGGCCATCGCCATGTTCGCCGCTATAAGCGCCTTTGTACTTTCGCACCAGGGCAGACGCTTCCTCTGCAACGACACGCATCTTTTGCGCGCCATCACGGCGCATATCTAAAATAGGCCGAACATGCAATGTGCCAACAGAAGCATGGGCATACCAAGTTCCGCGGGAGCCGTGTTTAGCAAAAACATCTGTTAAGGCTTGGGTATATTCAGCAAGACTTTCCAGAGGAACGGCGCAGTCTTCAATAAAGCTAACCGGCTTACCATCTCCTTTTAAGCTCATCATGATATTCAGGCCAGCCTTACGTACTTCCCATAAATTCTTTTGCAGACTAGCCTCAGGCATTAGCACTACTGAGCCAGGTAAACCTAGATCACCCATGAGCTCTTGCAGTGCTTTGAGCCTCTCCAGTAATGGTGCTTGCAATTCGCCAGAAAATTCCACCAACAAAATCGCCTCTGGTGTAGATGTGCTGGAATCGATTAAACCAGTCTCGATAGTTTTCTTAAAGCTAGGATTGCTGCGTGCTAAATCAATCATAGTGCGATCTACTAGTTCCACTGCAGTTGGACCTAGCTTCACAATATGTTGCGCGCTATCCATCGCTTTAAAGAAACTTGCAAAGTTCACAACACCCAGTACCTTGTGTTGTGGCAGCGGCGCAAGTTTAAGGCGCAATGATTTGAAATAAGCCAGCGTACCTTCGCTTCCGACGAGTAAGTGGGCTAAATTTACGCTGCCATCTTTTGTATAAGGCAATTCACTTTGAGGATGAAAAATATCTAGGTTGTATCCACCAACACGTCGCAGTACTTTTGGAAAGTGCGCCTCGATTTCAGGTTGAAGTTTATTGGAAAGGCCTTTAACAAAGTCCCCCAATTGTTTTGCAACACCAGAGCTATTAATGTAATTGTCAAATTGAGCGACTTGACCAGTTGCTAGCCAGGCATCAATGCCTAGTACGTTATGCACCATATTGCCGTAAGCAATGGAGCGGCTACCACAAGAATTATTGCCAGCCATTCCACCAATTGTGGCTTGACCGGCAGTAGAGACATCAACTGGATACCAGAGGCCATGTGTTTTTAGGGTGGTATTGAGGTGATCAAGAACCATCCCAGGCTCTACTTCGACATAGCCTTTATCAAGGTTTAGTTCTAAAGTATTTCTAAAGTATTTAGTGTTGTCTATAACTAGTGCGGCGCCGGTGGTTTGACCGCATTGACTTGTGCCGCCGCCGCGAGGCAATACTGGAATGGACAATTCTGCAGCAATGCCAATCGCCGCCGCAATATCCTCAGCTGTCTTGGGTACCAACACGGCCAATGGCATGGCTTGATAAATGGAGGCATCTGTTGCATAGCGCCCCCGACTGGCGCTATCGGTCATGACTTCACCAGAGGTTTCTTGCCTCAGACGTTTAGCTAAGGTATGTGTATTCGCAATCCATTCTTTATGTTCAAGCGGTGCATTCATATTGTGACTGACTGAGTAGTGTTTTCGGATTCAATGAGTTGGATCACAACATCGCGTTTATTGAGCACATGCTGGATCATCACTTTACGCATCCGCTCACTGTCATGTGCTTTTAATGCATCAATCATTTCCTGATGCTCTTGAACTGCTTTTTCCCATTTCACGCCATCCTGATTAGAGCGAAAGCGAAAGGCTTCAATGCGCGCATTCACCTGAGTAAATAGTTGACTTAAGATTGGGTTGCTAGCAGCATGATTAATCAGATGATGAATACTCAAATTGAGCTTGTAGTAGTTTGACAAATCTCGACGAGCGTAAGAAGCCATCATTTCATATTGAAGTGCCTCTAATTCAGATAGGGCTGACGCGCTAATATTTTTAGCAGCCAATTCGCCTGAATAGCCCTCCAATTGAGCGATCACATCAAAGGTGTGAATGACATCTTCCTTACTCAGTTGAGTGGCGATTGCTCCGCGATTGGCAATTAACTCCACCAGCCCATCAGCAGCCAATCGTTTGATTGCCTCTCGAATCGGTGTGCGAGACACTTTGAGGCTTTCGGCTAGCTCACGCTCATTGAGCTTGCTGCCAGGTGCAATCATCCCTTCTACCAATAAGGATCTTAATTTTTGGAAAGTTGCCGCATGTAGATTGTGTGAATTCGCTTGCTCATTAGCTAGCATGGATAAACCTTATTTTGTATACAAATTAACTATATCTCATAATAAATCATAATTAATCACTAATTAAGGCTTTATTTGGCTATTAAAAATAATTATTTTGCATACAAAAAGACAAAATTTGAAAAATTCACTTACACTAGATGCACTGATTCACCATAAAAACAATTCAGAAGAAAAGCGAGACTAAGCATGCTGAAACTAGATAATCACCTGTCTGGGCGCCATTTTTTACATATTCCTGGCCCAAGTCCAGTGCCTGCCCGTATTTTGCGTGCTATTAGCTATCAGACGATTGATCATCGCGGGCCTGAATTTGGTGAATTTGGCCTCAAAATATTAGACGGTATTAAAAAGATTTTTAAAACAGAGCAACCCGTCATTATTTATTCGGCTTCTGGCACGGGGGCTTGGGAAGGCGCTTTAGTGAACGTCCTTAATCCGGGCGATAAGGTTTTGTTTTATGAAACCGGCCAGTTCGCCAACTTATGGCGTGCCTTAGGAAAGCGCCTAGAGTTAAATGTCGAAGTTGTTGGCAAAACAGGTCAAGATACTTGGCGTTGGGGTGTTGATGCCAGTGTCATTGAGGCGCGTTTGCGCCAAGATACACAGCATGAAATTAAAGCGGTATGTGTGGTTCACAACGAAACTTCTACGGGGGTGACATCAAATATTGCCGCCGTGCGCAAGGCAATTGACGATGCTAGACACCCAGCGCTATTGCTGGTGGATAGCGTATCTGGCTTGGGTTCAGCCGATTATTGCCATGATGCTTGGGGTGCTGATGTCACCATTTCTGGTTCACAAAAAGGTTTGATGCTGCCTCCAGGGATTGGTTTTAATGCGCTCTCACCAAAAGCCATTGAAGCGAGCCAGCGTAGCAAGTTTCCAAAGTCCTATTTCGCTTGGGATGAAATCCTCGAGTCCAATAAAACAGGCTATTGGCCAACTACTCCTAGCACCAATTTATTGTATGGATTGCATGAGGCGCTCGATATGATGATGGCCGAGGGTTTGGACACTATTTTTGCTCGTCACCAACGTTTGGCAGAAGCTTGTCGTCGCGCTGCCACCGCTTGGGGTTTGGAGATCCAATGTTTAGATCCAAATGCGTACTCGCCAGTATTGACCACCATCGTAGTACCAGCAGAAATGGATGCAGATGTGTTGCGTAAGCATGCCCTGCAGAAATTTAATTTATCACTCGGAACAGGTCTAGGTAAGCTCAAAGGCAAGATTTTCCGGATTGGCCATTTGGGTGACTGTAACGAGCTTAGCTTAATGGCTGCCTTGAGCGGGGTCGAGATGAGCCTAGGCGCAATGGGCTACAAACCCAAGGAAAGTGGTGTAGTTGCTGCTCAAGACTTCCTTAAATAAGCCTTGGACCCAATACCCACTTATAATTCAAGTACTTATATATCGACCTTATTTGAGATAGAAAGAATTCCCATGTTAGCTACAAAGCCCTATTTGACTCAAGCTGATGTCCAAAAAATCCTGGATGCGGCCGATAAACATGCTGCCCAAAATAATCTAGCGGTCACCATTGCTGTTTGTGACGATGGTGGTCATGTTTTGGGTTTAATCCGTCGTGATGGCTGCGCGCCAGTGTCCGCTTACATTGCTCAAGAAAAAGCGCGTACTGCTGCTATGGGTAAGCGCGAGAGTCGTGTTTACGAGGAAATTATTAATAACGGCCGCACCTCCTTTTTATCTGTCCCGCATATTTCGGGAATGCTAGAGGGTGGGGTCAATATCGAGGTAAATGGTTTTACCATCGGCGCAGTCGGCGTTTCCGGCGTTAAATCAACCGAGGATGCCGAAACTGCTAAAGCCGGCATTGCGGCCATCTTGTAAGTTACCTTGACAAATATCGTTCCTGAAATAAATATCCCTGAGGGGGCTTCTGCAACCGCCGCTCCCCAAGCAAGCATCACTTTTGCTGACTTTGGTTTAGATCCGCTGATTCAAAAAGCTGTATCTGAGCAAGGCTACACAACACCTACCCCAATTCAAGCACAAGCAATTCCGCATGTATTAGCGGGCAGTGATTTGATGGGGGCTGCGCAAACAGGTACTGGTAAGACTGCAGCCTTTGTATTGCCAATCATTCAAAAGATTTTGCGGCATGCAAGCAGTAGCGCATCACCGGCTCGCCATCCAATCCGAGCTTTGGTATTGACGCCAACGAGGGAGTTGGCCGTTCAGGTTTCCGAGAATGCCGCGAACTATTCTCGTCATACGGACTTGCGTGCTGCCGTGGTTTACGGCGGCGTGGATATGAAGGAACAGGTCGCTATCTTACGCAATGGTGTAGAAATTTTGATTGCTACACCTGGGCGTTTACTTGATCACATTGGCTCTAAAGTAGCGAACCTTTCCCAGGTCGAAATATTGGTATTGGATGAAGCGGATCGCATGCTAGACATGGGATTCTTGCCTGATCTACAGCGCATTATTAATTTGATTCCGGCGCAGCGGCAAACCCTATTATTCTCCGCAACGTTTTCTCCAGAAATTAAAAAACTTGCACAAAGTTATTTACGCACTCCAGTGACGGTGGAAGTAGCCAGGCAGAACGCTGCCGCCGATACCGTTAAGCAAGTAGTGCACATGGTGTCTTCAGCAGATAAACAGCAAGCTATCGTGAAAGTGCTGGAGGCCCGCACGCGTCAAGGTTTATCTCGCCAGTGCATCATCTTTACGAATAGCCGTTTGGGTTGTGCAAGATTGTCACGTGCTTTAGAGCGTGATGGAATTAAGGCGGGCGCCATTCACGGTGACAAGAGTCAGGGTGAGCGCACCCTTACTTTGGACGCTTTCAAATCCGGCGCAATTGAGGCCTTGGTGGCAACAGACGTTGCCGCGCGCGGTCTAGATATTCCAGACATGCCTTTGGTCATTAATCATGAATTGCCTTATAACGCCGAAGACTTTATTCACCGCATTGGCCGTACTGGTCGTGCTGGTAATAAAGGTGATGCTATTGCTTTGGTGGATGCGAGCGAAAAGCGCTTGCTTGACGATATCGAAAGGCTAATGAAGCGCAAGCTCGATGTTCAGCCACTACCTGATATTGAGGTCTCATCTAACAGAGCTCCATCAAATAGAGCAACATCAAACAGGACCCCTTCAAGCAGAACAAGCTCAGTAAAAGATTCCCCTGGAAAAGCATCGGACCCATTTTTCTATATGCCTTATGAGCCTAGTGTTGCACCTCAGTCAGCAACCAACTCTTCAAATCCAGAAGAAAAGAAAGTGGGCATTGTTTCCGCCAAGCCAGCTATTGGGGCTTTATTAGGTGGCTTTAAGAAGAAATAAGATTGCCCCAAGCGCGAGTGGTTGCCAATAGCCACTCCGCTATCGAAGTATTTTTGCCGTCAAGTAGGTCATTCAAACCCAATTTTTGTGCTGCTTTGCCAAATTTAGAAGGCTTGTGACATTGGCCGCATTATTGGTGAAAAAAACGGTAGGCCTAAATCTTCCTCGGTTTGCTGGCTGTTCACTGCGAGGCACTCCTGGCGTTGCCAAAGCGTTTGTAATGGTTGGTGATAACGAGGAGTAAGAGATGAGCTTGAAGGCTGTTAAGGCTTTTTAAGGCCCTCTGATCGTCTTCCTGAAACCTTTATGCCCTGCTTACTTTCTCATCCTAATGCAAGCTACAGGAAGGTCATTAGCACAGAATTGCATGTAGCGAACTTCCTTAGGCTGTAAATAGTCGCCTAGTATGCAAAAGACTGGTTGGAGAAGGCGCAAATCGCCCGCGGTAGCCTTCCGGTAGGGATGGAAGGTTTTTCAGCTTAGACACAGCTAAAATCATCTCATGGCTTCACCCCGTTTTGTTCATCTGCGCGTCCATTCCGAGTTTTCAATTACGGATGGAATCGTGCGGATTGATGATGCAGTGGCTGCAGCCGCTAAAGATGAAATGGGTGCCTTAGCCCTGACTGATCTGAGTAATTTATTCGGATTGGTTCGTTTTTATACTGCGGCACGCTCTGAAGGGGTCAAGCCTATTGCTGGTGCTGATGTTTGGGTAAGCAATCCCCAGGACCCTGAACAACCCTACCGTTTATTGCTGTTGGTACAAAACCATTCGGGGTACCTTAATCTTTGTCAGTTGCTGAGTAAGGCGTCTTTAGAAAATCAATCGCGTGGCCGAGCCGAAGTAAAGGCCGAGTGGTTTACAGAACCCGCATCAAAGGTCGAAGATAAAGTTGCCAAGAAAACCTTAGCCTATGGATTAATTGCCCTCTCTGCTGGTCGCTGGGGTGATGTTGGCGTCGCTTTATTGGCTGGGCAAGAGGAGCAAGCTAAAGTAGCAGCCATGCGCTGGGAACAATTATTTCCGAATGCTTTCTTTATTGAGGTGCAGCGCGGTGGCCATCCACAGGATGAAAAACACCTACAACTAGCTTGTCATTTAGCAAGTGAGTTGGATTTGCCAATTGTGGCAACTCACCCTGTGCAGTTTATGCAGAAAAGTGATTTTATTGCTCATGAGGCTCGGGTTTGCATTGCCGAGGGCGAGTTATTGGGTAACCCGCGACGTCAGAAGAAATTTAATGATGAGCAATATTTCTTATCTCAATCGGAGATGGAGATGCGTTTCGCTGACTTGCCCGTTGCTTTGGCGAACTCAGTAGAAATTGCTAAGCGTTGTAATTTATCGCTCGTTCTTGGGCAGCCTCGATTGCCCGATTTCCCAACGCCGCCTGGTATTACTCTGGATGAATTCTTGTTTGAGCAATCGGAAATGGGATTAAAGCGCCACATGGAGCGTAACTTTCCGGATCCAGATGAGCGAGCCAAAGAGGCATCACGTTATCTCGATCGCTTGACGTTTGAAGTTAAAACGATTGTGCAAATGGGATTTCCAGGCTACTTTTTGATTGTGGCGGATTTTATTAACTGGGCAAAAAATAATGGTGTGCCAGTAGGTCCTGGTCGTGGATCAGGCGCGGGATCTTTGGTGGCTTACTCGTTGGGTATTACCGACCTTGATCCATTGCGCTATAACTTGCTCTTTGAGCGCTTTTTAAATCCAGAGCGGGTATCCATGCCCGACTTTGATATTGACTTCTGTCAGCACGGGCGTGATCGTGTCATTCAGTATGTCAAAGACAAATATGGCAAAGACGCTGTAAGTCAGATTGCTACCTTTGGAACCATGGCTGCCAGAGCGGCGATTCGCGATGTGGGTCGCGTACTGGAGCAAGGCTATAACTTTGTGGATGGCATTGCTAAATTAATTCCAAATAAGCCAGGTCAGCACATGACCATTGAAATTGCTAAAAAGGAAGAAAAGCAGCTAGCCGAGCGTGAAAAGAATGAAGATGAAGTGCGCCAACTGTTATCGTTAGCTCAACAGTTAGAGGGCATGACTCGTAACGTCGGCATGCATGCTGGCGGTGTATTAATTGCCCCTGGCCGCTTAACTGATTTTTGCCCACTCTATACTCAAGAAACAAAAGATCAAGACAGTAGCTCAGTCATTAGTCAGTTTGATAAAGATGATGTTGAAGCAATTGGCCTAGTAAAGTTCGACTTCCTGGGACTAACTACATTAACTATTTTGGCCGCTGCTGAGCGCTGGATAAAAACTTTACATACTGATCGCAAGGATTGGAATATTGGTGAAATTTCCCTTGAGGATGAGGGCACATTTGATGTTTTGAAGAAGGCCAATACTGTTGCCGTCTTCCAGCTGGAAAGTCGCGGTATGCAAGGCATGCTAAGAGAGGCCAAGCCCGATCGTTTCGAAGACATCATTGCGCTCGTTGCCCTGTATCGTCCAGGCCCAATGGACCTCATACCCGACTTTATTGAGCGTAAGCATGGGCGTCAAAAAGTAGAGTACCCAGACCCACGGATTGAATCTGTTCTTCGCGAAACCTACGGCATCATGGTCTATCAAGAGCAGGTAATGCAGATGGCACAGATGATTGGTGGCTACTCTCTTGGTGGTGCCGATATGTTGCGTCGTGCAATGGGTAAGAAAAAGCCAGAAGAGATGGCTCAGCATCGCAAAATTTTTAGTGACGGAGCTAAGGCAGGCGGCATCACTGAAGGTAAAGCCAACGAGATTTATGATTTGATGGAGCGCTTTGCGGGTTATGGATTTAATAAATCCCATGCTGCCGCCTATGCGCTCCTAGCATATCAAACGGCTTGGTTAAAAGCACATTACCCCGCTGAATTTATGGCGGCCAACTTATCGCTCGCCATGGATGACACTGACAAGGTAAAAATTCTGTATGACGATTGCTTGGTAAATCAAATTCGGGTGTTCTCACCAGATATCAATACCGGGGTACACGTATTTACCCCACTCAGAGCGCCAGATTCCGCACCAGATTCACCCTTAAGTCACATTCGTTATGGTTTAGGCGCAGTGCGCGGTACTGGTGAAGCTGCTATTGATGCGATTGTCAAAGCCCGTGAGACTAGCGGACCCTTTAAAGACCTGTTTGATTTTTGCGCTAGGATAGATCGCAGACAAGTAAACCGTAGAGCAATAGAAGCATTAATGCGGGCAGGAGCTTTCGATAGCTTGTATCGAGACTCAATTCCTGTTGGTGGAAATTTATACGATATTCGCTCTACTTTGCTAGCCTCACTCGCACGGGCCATCGAGGCGGCTGAGCAGGCGGAAGCGTCCATTCATCAGGTAAGTTTATTTGAGGCGGCAGGTGAAGCAGATCGCCATCTGCCAGAGCTAGTGCGCGAGCCTGTCTGGTCCGAGAAAAAACGCCTGCAAGAAGAAAAAACTTCTTTAGGTTTATGTTTGACTGGCCACATGTTTGATGCTTATCGCGAAGAAACTACCCACTTTATTCGACAGTCTTTATCCAAGGTCACCGAGGGGAAAGATCAGCTTATCGCTGGCATTATTACTTCCGCAAGAATGCTGACAGGTCAGCGTGGTCGTATGATGATTGCAACTATTGATGATGGATCAGCAGCGATGGAGGTGACGCTTTATAGTGAAGTCTATGAACCTAATCGCTCCTGGTTAAAGGAAGATGAGTTGCTGATTGCCAAGGTGAATATCACCCCAGATAAATTTTCTGGTGGCGTACGCGTGGTCTCGGAAGCGGTGATGGATATCACTGGTGCACGGATGCGTTTTGCACGCAACGTCCATATGTTTATTGATGCTGGAATCGATTTGCGATCTTTGCGTAGTCAACTTGGTCCTTACTTGATGACTAATCGGGTTCGTGACCCTAAATTAGGGCCAGGAGCCCCCACAATGCCTGGCGGTAATGAGGGTATGAAAGGTTTAATGCTGACAGCGGCAGTAACCACTAGTGGTGGCGCTTGTTTAATGCAATTTCCTGAAGAGCTGCGCATTTATCCAGATGATGCCTGCCTGCATAACTTGAATCAGATTTTAGCGGCCAAACAAAACCACTCAGTGCAAGTTCAATACCAGTAGGCATTAAGAATGGGCATTAAAAAATCAGCGCCTGTATTGCTTTATTGTTCCTGCAGTGTGCGTTTAACAGCATTAACTGCTTCAATCACCTGAGCTGGCTCAAGTAGATCTAGACATTGGCTATGACTGTCGGCGCGGTCATCGCAACCCGCTTTGCGACAAGGCACGCACTCACCGGGTCCTTGCAAAATCGTGACATTTCCTACTGTTTGGCTGCGAGCGCGTAGGGTATAAGGTTGTTTTCCCACAAAACCATTAGGCCAGGGGCCAAAATTACTTGGAGGCGTTGGACCAAAAAGGGCAATGGTTGGCACATTACAAGCAGCTGCTAGATGGGTGATGGATGTGTCTACCCCAACATAAGCTAACGCCCCTCGAATTAATGTGCCAGCCTGGGGAATAGAAAGCATGCCTGCCGTATCTATTACGTGCTCAAGGGTCTCTTTATCCAGCAGGGAGAGAATATCGCGGTTCAGTTGCAGGTCTTGCTTGGCCGGAGAGGCACTTAAAACCACTTGCCAGCCTTGTCCAGCCAGCCATGTGACTAAGGCTTGCCAATACGCTAGCGGCCAGCGCTTATAGGCGGTTAGTGGCCCTGGATGAACCACGACATAAGTTGATCGGAGTTGATTCGCGATGACGGGGGTTAACGGGTCTCCAACAGGAGGGGTCACAGAAATTGGATGATTAAACACATCCTCTGAATTAAGGTAGAAGCTCTCGAGTAGCCGCATCTTCTCAGCAACGACATGCTGTGAAAAATAATCTACTTCTACGGTATGGATACAAATGAACTTTTTCCAGGCATTTTGCTGGTCACGTTTAATTTTATTGGCCTTATTTAGCTCGGCATCTCCTTGAGGATGCCCGCTTAAAACACCCACTCTTCGAAAGGCAGCCACTAAGCCGTAAAGATAAGAGCGATCACTCGGTTGGGTGACGATGGCCAAATCGTAGCGCTGAAAGAGGCGTATAAACAAAAAAAAGTATTCGTTTAATTTGGGTCGATCAGAGGTTTCAATGAACCTTGCGATATCGGGATTACCTTTGAGGATATCGAGTTTGCCACGGTAACCTAAAAAATGAAATTCAGCATCTGGCCATAGCTCCCGCGCTTTAGAAATCAGCGGAGTCGTTACAAGCACATCGCCAATTTGTCGTGTGGCGATAAATAAGACTTTTTTGGGTTTTGAGTTTGAGGCGCCAGAAGAAAAAAGATTCATATTTTTACTGTGCTTTAGCTAAGATTTTCTGACGCACGAGACGGGCATTTTCTGCGGCATTAGATTGATCATGAATGGGGTGGTGTAGATGCAGCACCTCGGTGGCCCACGATCCTGATTTACGCACAAGCCCTTTACTTTGCAATCTAAAAACAAAGTCCGCATCCTCATGACCCCAGCCCGTCATGCTGTCGTCAAAACCTTGAATAGCTAGAGCGTCTACTTTCCAGCAAGCCATATTGCAACCTTTAATACGACGCCAGATAAATTTCTTGTAATTGCGCCAAGAGCCATCCCCCAATTTAAATTTGAGTGGCCAGTATTTATTAATGCCACCATGAAGACGCATACTCAGAAGATTTTTAGTAAATAAAGCATAGTCCCAGTGGGGCCAGGCAATAATTTTCTTAGTTAAATCACTATTGAGTAATACGCGACTTCCAGTCACGAGGTGACCTTTTTGAGCCAGTTTGTGATGACGTGCCACAAAGTCGGGCTGAGCAATGCAATCCCCATCGAGGAAAATCAGATAATCTCCTGCCGCTGCATCGATAGCTTGATTGAGAATACGGGTTTTACGAAAGCCTCGGTCTGCTTGCCATAGATGGGAGATTGCTACAGGCATAGAGGGTTTTAATGCCTCAATCACTTGCCGAGTTTCTTCATTTGAGCCATCATCGGCAATGATGATTTCAAAATTTAACTCAGTTTGAGTAGCAAGAGATTCTAAGCATAACTTCAGTGCTTGTGGCCAGTTGTAAGTAGCCAAAAGGATCGAAATCATTTACGAGCATCCTGACACAGTTGCCATAATTTGAGATAGCGGTAATAGGTCCCTTGAGAATTTGACATTGCTAAGGCAAATCCTT
This sequence comes from uncultured beta proteobacterium, assembly GCA_903846025.1. Lineage (GTDB taxonomy): Bacteria > Pseudomonadota > Gammaproteobacteria > Burkholderiales > Burkholderiaceae > Polynucleobacter. The sequence goes on from CAIMZP010000088.1 coordinate 17,665, forward strand.
GCGCGCCATCCAAAAACCCTGCTCGGATGATGTAGGTTTTTATAAAAGACCAGGCGCCGTGGAGTATCGCTTTCAGCGGGCTACTGGTTTTGCCTTTAGCAAAAGCCTGCTCTGCAGAGGCTGTAGAGTAGCGATCAACTTTTTGCAATACTTGTGAGTAGTTCATGAAACTGAAATGCAGCATAGGATTCTCAAGCTTGGCAACTTGTCCTTGGGGTATCAGCCGTTCGTGAACCAAATCATCTGAAAAGTGGGCTGTCCCCTTCCTAAATAATCGGTCAACATAATCTGGGTTCCAGCCTGAGTGACGAATAAATCGACCGCAATACCAAGAAAGCCGAGGAATCGCAAAACAGTCTACATGAGCAGAATGATGAATAGCCGTCACTATTTCAGACCGAAGTGCTGGAGTTAGACGCTCATCGGCATCCAGAGATAGAACCCAGTCACCCGTCGCCAAATCTAAGGCGCGGTTCTTCTGGGGGCCAAAACCAGGCCAATCCGTGGGTTGTGAGACAACGGCGCCATGGGTTTTAGCGATCTCTAGGGTGCGATCGGTGCTATTGGTATCTACGACCACAATTTGTTGGGCAATACCTTCGAGGGAGGCTAGACAATCGTCCAAATTGGCCTCTTCATTGCGGGTGATGAGTATGACGGATAAGGTGGGCATAATTCATTATATGAATGCTAAAGACCGTACTGCCTTAAATCGCTTAATTGTCTATCTCAAACCCCATATTGGCCTGATTATTGGCTCTTTGGTGGCTATGGCCTTCGTTGCCGGAGCAGAAACTTCCATTCCCGCCCTAATGAAGCCTTTGCTCGATCGTGGATTTTCAGGGCAGCTAGATAGCAAGCTATGGCAAGTACCAGTCTTCCTGGTTGGCCTGGCTTTAGTACGAAGTCTGGCACAGTTTTTATCAAATTATTTATTAACTCGCGTGATTAATGCGGTCCTTTTGAAATTACGTGAGCAAATGTTTCGGACGCTGCTACATGCGAGCACTACCTTCTTCCAAAAGAACTCAGCATCGAATTTAATTAATGCCGTGGTCTTTGAAGTAAACAATGTGCTTTCAATAATGGGCGCAATGCTTATCAGCTTAGTGCGAGATTCCTTAACGGTAGTTGGTTTAATTGGCTATCTGATTTATTTGAACTGGCAACTTACACTGGTCGTGCTGGCAATTTTTCCCATCATTGCTTTTGTCATGAGTAAAATTAATCGGCGCTTACGATCGCTTAATCGGGAGCAACAAACTTTGACGAGTGAGCTTGCTTATATTGTTGAAGAATCTGCTGCTGGTTACAAAATTGTCAAAGTCCATGGCGCTGAAGAGTATGAGATGGGCCGTTTTATGGAAAAGGCTGAACGCTTGCGCCAATTCGCCTTGAAGTCAGCAGTAGCGGGGGGTCTTAATCAGCCAATTACTCAGCTTATTGCCTCCATGGCGCTATCTATAGTGTTGGTAATTGCATTGATGCAATCGGCTGCTGAGGGTACTACGGTTGGTGGTTTCGCTGCTTTTGTGACGGCGATGATGCTCGTCATTTCACCCATCAAGCATCTAGCTGATATTAACCAACCTGTGCAACGCGGCCTAACTGCGGCAGAAATGATTTTTGCTTTGATGGACCAGCCTGTTGAGGAGGATGAGTCACGTAAACTGAATATGAAGTCGCTGCAAAAAGCTAAGGGCGCTATCCGATTTGAGAATGTCAGTTTCTCCTATCAACAGGAGGTCGGTCGCAAAGAGGCTTTAATGGAAGTAAACCTCAATATTAGGCCAGGTGAGGTAGTTGCATTTGTTGGGCCATCTGGAGGCGGTAAATCTACTCTAGTCAATTTAATTCCTCGATTCTTTAGGCCGACAGATGGCCACATCTTCTTGGACGATATCCCCTTGGAGGACATTGCCCTTGCTGATGTTCGTCGCCAAATTGCCTTTGTTAGTCAGGACGTAATTTTGTTTAATGACACCATTGCAGCTAACGTAGCTTATGGGGCGGCTGGTGAACAGGGTATTGATCGGGGACGCGTGATTGACTCTCTTGAGGCAGCGAATCTATCTGCACTCATGAAAGAAATGCCCGAGGGAATTGATACATTTATTGGTAATAATGGCAATCGACTCTCTGGTGGTCAGCGGCAACGTTTAGCAATTGCACGCGCAATTTATAAAGATGCCCCTATTCTCATACTTGATGAGGCTACATCTGCTTTAGATTCTGAGTCGGAGCGCCAAGTTCAGGATGCCTTAGAGCAATTAATGGCAGGCAGAACCACCTTGGTTATTGCGCATCGGTTATCTACCATTGAGCATGCAGATCGCATCGTGGTATTGGATCATGGCCGAGTGGCTGAGAATGGCTCGCATGATGAGCTGATTCAGAAAGACGGGCTATATGCCAACCTCCATCGAATCCAGTTCTCTAACGCTTAAATTATTTTAGGATTTTTAATCCACCGCCAAGAGTCATTGCAAATATCAGATAACCCTCTTTTTGCTTCCCAGCCAAGCACAGTCTTTGCTTTATCGGCGCTAGCATAGTATTCAGGTAAGTCGCCAGGGCGCCTATTTACCACTTGGTAAGGAATTGAATGGCTGCTGACTTGTTCAAAGCAATGAATAATCTCTAAAACGCTGTAACTTTTACCGCTACCAATATTAAATATATGGAGCCGGGGGTTATTTTTTATCCAATTGAGCGCCGCTAAGTGGCCCTCCGCTAAATCCATTACATGGATGTAATCGCGTTTTCCAGTTCCATCAGGTGTGTCGTAATCATCGCCAAAAATATTTAAGAGGGGAAGCTTTCCGCTAACGACTTGACCAATAACTGGCATTAAATTATTTGGGATCCCGTTTGGATCTTCTCCAATTAGGCCAGACTCATGAGCCCCAACTGGATTGAAATATCTAAGACATGCAATGCTCCATGCTTTATCACTCACAGCTAGATCATGAAGCATTTCTTCTATTTGAAGCTTGTTTCGTCCATAGGGATTGGTCGGGGCAGTGGGGTGATCTTCGTCATAAGGAAGATATACAGGATTGCCGTATACGGTGGCGCTACTACTAAAGACCAATGTTTTTATATTGGCAGACTGCATAGCCTGTAACAGACTGATGCTTCCCTGAACGTTATTTGCGTAGTATTCGATAGGCTTTTGGGAGGACTCTCCAACAGCTTTTAATCCTGCTAAGTGAATAACTATCTCAATCTTTTCATTCACTAAAGTGTTAAATAGTTTTTCTGTATCGCGTATGTCACCATTGGTAAAAGCTATATCTTTGGAGGTAATTTTTTTAATTCGATTTAAGGTATCAATATTACTGTTACAAAGATTGTCATAAATATGAACTTGATGGCCCGCCTCTGATAGAAGTATGGCGGTATGGCTACCGATATACCCCATACCGCCTGTTAGTAGGATATTCAAATATGCTCCTTAAATATGATTAACTTAGAACAATATCGTACTGCTCTTGGCGGAAAGTACCTTCGGCCTGGAGTTTAATTGGTTTGCTAATAAAGTCGCCTAGTTGCGCCAAGAATTGATTTTCTTCTTCTAGAAATAAATCAATAACATCTGGGGCGGCGACTATCCTAAATTCTTTGGGGTTAAATTGGCGATGCTCACGGACGATTTCACGTAATATTTCATAGCAAATTGTTTGGGAAGTTTTCACTTCACCTTTGCCTGCACAAGTCGGGCATGGTTCGCAGGTTATGTGTGCCAAAGATTCACGAGTACGTTTGCGCGTCATTTCCACCAAGCCTAAAGCAGAGAACTCACTCACTGAGGTGCGAGCATGATCACGCTCTAAATTGCGTTTGAGTTCATGCAAGACGGATTCCTGATGGTCTTTACCAACCATGTCAATAAAATCAATGATGATGATGCCGCCTAAATTTCGCAAGCGTAACTGGCGGGCAATAGATTGAGCTGCTTCCAGATTTGTTTTAAAGACAGTGTCATCCAGATTGCGGGCACCGACATAACTGCCTGTATTGACATCAATTGTTGTCATGGATTCGGTTTGGTCAATCATCAGATACCCACCAGATTTCAGATCGACCCTACGACCTAATGCTTTGTTAATTTCTGTATCTACATCAAACAAATCAAAGAGGGCACGTTCACCCCGATGAAGTGTCAGTTTATCCAAAAGGTTGGGCATGTAATGGGTTGCAAAGGACTTGAGCTTTTCAAAGTTTTCTGCAGAGTCCACGCGAATTTGGGTGGTCTCTTCACCCGCTAAATCTCTCAGTACGCGTTCCGCCAAACTCAAATCCTGATAAAGAAGACTGGGTGCCGCTTGATAGTTAACCGCTTCACGAATCTTTTCCCAGGTCGTGCGCAAATAATGCATATCGTGCTTTAATTCTTTATCCGTGGCATCTTGTGCGCTAGTGCGCACGATAATCCCCCCTTTTTCATCAGCAGGCATCAGGCCGGTTAGACGTGCTTTAATCGCCTCCCGCTCCTCAGGTTTATCGATGCGCTGGGAAACGCCAATATATTTCTCGGTTGTAGTGTCGCTACCAGCTGGTGGCAAGTAAACCAAATTACGTCCTGCAATGCTAAGTTGAGTAGTAAGACGAGCACCTTTGGTTCCTAGTGGGTCTTTGAGCACTTGCACTAAAACATTTTGCCCTTCGAAGAGTAGTTTTTCAATTTGGGCTTGAGGATTGTTTTGGGTAATATCGGCCACGTGCATGAAGGCGGTGCGCTCTAAACCGATTTCAATAAAGGCAGATTGCATTCCTGGCAAAACGCGAACTACCTTTGCAAGGTAAATGTTCCCCACAATGCCACGCTGGCGAGTTCGCTCAATTTGGAGTTCCTGAACAGCGCCTTGTTGAATTAAAGCCACCCGTGTTTCTTGGGGGGTAATGTTTATTAGGATCTCTTCGTTCATATGCGGGCAACTTTAGCGTGATCCAAAAGTTGGCTCACTTCGAAAATAGGAAGACCCATGATACCGCTATAGCTTCCTGTAATTGTGGGGATAAAGGCGCCACCAAGTCCCTGAATGCCGTAAGCACCAGCTTTACCAAAAGGCTCACCGCTGGCGATATAGGTAGCAATCTGTTCGGAAGACAAATGAGAAAATGCCACCTGAGAAACCTGCACTACGTAGAGTGGTTGACTATTCGGCTCTACTAACAAAACAACTGCTGTCAGGACTTCATGCACTTTTCCACTCAGCATTTCTAGAATGCGTACTGCGTCAGCAGTATCAATAGGTTTTCCTAGAATCTCTCCAGCTATGCTACTTGGCAAACTCACGGTAGTGTCTGCGCACAAAATGGGTGCCCAGGGCCGTTTACTCTTGGTCCAACGATCCAAAGCTATCGTACTTTTTGCAAGGGTCACGCGCTTAACGTAGTCATGTGCTTTTTCGTGAGGAATAGGGATTTCTAAGGTCTCAGTATCTTCGTGTAGCTCAGCAGTAAGCATTTCAAATTGAACGCCAATTTGTTTGAGTAGTTCTTGGCGGCGAGGACTTTGTGAGGCTAGATAAATGTAGGGATACATAAGTATTTTCTTAAAAAAGAAGCTTACTCACGATGATACGGGTGTCCTTGCAAGATGGTCCAGGCGCGGTATAACTGCTCTACTAGCAAGACCCTAGCCATGGCATGAGGAAGCGTTAAGCTGGAAAGTCGCCACAGTGCTTGGGCATTAGTCTTCAGGGCGGCATCTAAGCCATCAGCCCCGCCAATTAAGAAGGTGACGTCAAATCCTTCTTGTCGCCAACTGGCTAATTGAGTAGCGAGGTTCTGGGTGGTTTGATCTTTGCCGCGCTCATCCAGGGCAATCACGCGAGAGCCTTTAGGGATTGCTGCGGCTATCTTGATGGCTTCCTTAGCTGGCGTGAGATCAGGCTTAATTTCTTTAATGTCAATACTGCAATCAGTGGGCATCCGCTTAACATAATCATGGGTTGCAGTTGCAACCCAATCAGGCATTCTATGACCAACAGAAACGATGGTTAGGCGCATTGCCTGCCTACCAATTACTCTTCGTCGTCTTCATCAGGTTCGCTGGCCTTAGCTAAGCCTTTTGCGCTAGCCAACTTCACACGCACGGGTTTAGCGCCCCACATACCTTCAAGCTGATAGTAAGAGCGCAACAAAGGTTGCATGATATGTACCACAATATCGCCACAATCAACCAGCACCCATTCACCCGTTTCTAGACCCTCTACGGAGATGACTTCACCACCCTTGGTGTTGACGTCTTCTTTAACGCACATTGCTAGAGAACGAGTTTGTCGATTACTTGTGCCGGTGGCAATAATGACGCGATCGAATAAGTCACTCAACTTAGTCGTGTCGTAAACCCGAATATCTTGAGCTTTAAGATCTTCTAAGGCATCAATAATGACGCGCTGTAATTTTTTTAATTCCATAATTTCTCTGTTATTTTTTCTTTTATGTTTTGTATATAGGGGTGATCTTAGCTTGATTATTTATATAAGCCCAGATTTGTAATGATTTCTAAAGTATGTGAAGGGATTTGTGAAGGCCCAATAGAGGCTCTAAAGGATGATTTTAGGTTTTTGCGTAATTCAGTCGATGACAGGTCAACTGACAAGGTTTCATCAAGGTATATGCGGCCAAATGGGGTATTTTCAAGGGCGGCAGCGTCATTACTTTGGCGTGAAGTGAGGAATTCCTTAATTTGGATGCTTAATTCACTTCCAAGGGAGCAGCGGGGTCTACTGGCAACTGCTAAGTTGACGAAATCTGTAATCCCCTCCCAGCAATGCCATGTGGGCAGTTGCATGAAAGAATCTGCTCCCATGAGCCAAATCAGGCTTGCAGTTGATCCAAAACGCTGTCTTAAGGCTTTGGCTGTATCAATAGCGTAGCTGGGCCCAGACCTTTCGATTTCGATGCGATCGACACCAATTCGAGTCGAAATCTTGAGATATAAAAATGCTCTTGCCAAATCAATGCCGGCTGCCTCAGTCAGTCGATAGCGAATTTCTGCAGGCGTAATTCTAGAGTCTTTCTGCCAAGGTTCACCGCTAGGAATAAGTAGTAACTCATCTAACTGAAAGAGTTTTGCAAAATGCGTTGCGAGCTTCAGGTGACCTAAATGGGGTGGATCAAATGTACCGCCCAATATGCCGATTCTTTTTTGAGAGTTCAAGGTGGTGGCAATCAAACTAAGCTAACCAATCGCGTGGTTTAAGGTAATACTCATAGAGCTTCGCCTCAGGGGTTCCGGGAGAAGGTTGCCAGTTGTACCACCACTGAACCACTGGGGGCATCGACATCAAAATAGATTCTGTACGGCCTCCTGAATGCAGGCCAAAGATAGTCCCACGATCAAAAATCAAGTTGTACTCAACATAGCGACCTCGTCGGTATTCTTGAAATGATTTTTCTTCTGGCGTATAAATCTCTTTGTGGCGTCGCTCAACAATGGGCAGGTAGGCGTTAATAAAGGCATCACCTACTGCACGGGTCATAGCGAAACTTTGCTCGAACCCTAAAGCATTAAAATCATCAAAGAATACGCCGCCAATGCCGCGTGGTTCTTCACGATGCTTTAAATAGAAATACTCATCACACCATTTTTTAAAGCGGGGATAGAGATCTTCTCCAAACGGATTTAAGGCATCTTTTGCAGTCTGATGAAAATGTTTGCAGTCTTCGTCTACGCCATAGTACGGAGTTAAATCAAAGCCACCCCCAAACCACCATACTGGTTCTTTATCAGGTGCCTGCGCAATGAAGCAGCGCACATTCATATGGGTTGTGGGTACCTTGGGATTACGAGGGTGAAAAACTAAAGAAACCCCCATTGCCTCAAAACTTCGACCAGCTACTTCAGGGCGGTGGTGCGAAGCGGAAGGGGGCATTTGATCGCCACGCACGTGCGAGAAGCCCACCCCACCTTTTTCTAAAATATTGCCATCATTTAAAATACAGGTTCGCCCATAACCCTTCAGCTTGCTATCTTCTGGTTTTTGCCAGTTATCCGCTACAAATACTTCGCCATCCAAAGCACTCATTGCTGATGTAATGCGATCTTGTAGGCCTAGAAAATAATCCTTCAAAGCGGCAATATCGATCTGAGTCTGTAAATTAAATGGCAAGGGTAATATTTTCTAAATGAATGAAATACATGCTTTTACTTGATGGCGCGATAGCCAACATCCTTGCGATATTGCATGCCGTTAAATTGAATGTTGACAATGGCATCGTAAGCTTTTTGTTGGGCGCCGCGCACGGTATCAGCTAGGCCAACAACACACATGACCCGTCCGCCAGAAGTTATTAACTTTCCATTTTCGAGCGTAGTGCCTGCCTGGAAGGTAAGCTGATCATCAGTATCTGAGGGTACGCCGGTGATGATATCTCCATTACGCGGGGTATCTGGATAATTATATGCAGCAAGAACAACGCCTAAGGCGGTGCGACGATCCCACTCTAGATCAACTTCGCTGAGCGTTCCATCAATTGCATGATCAAGCGCATTTACCAAATCACTGCGTAAACGGGCCATGATGGGTTGAGTCTCCGGATCACCCATCCGGCAATTAAACTCGAGACACTTGATTTTTCCATCTGGAGAAATCATTAGGCCGGCATATAAGAATCCCGTGTAGGGCAGACCGTCTGCTTCCATACCCTTTACTGTTGGCATAATCACTTCGCGCAAAGCGCGCGCATGAATCTCTGGGCTAACTACCGGCGCCGGAGAGTAAGCGCCCATACCACCGGTATTGGGGCCTTCATCACCATCGAGTAAGCGTTTGTGATCCTGACTGGTTGCTAGCGGTAAAACATTTTTCCCATCCACCATCACAATAAAGCTAGCTTCTTCACCTGTGATGAACTCTTCAATGACAACCCGAGCCCCAGCATTGCCAAATTTATTATCTGCCAACATTGTTTCAACTGCTGCATGAGCCTCTTCAAGACTCATTGCTACAACAACACCTTTACCTGCGGCTAAGCCGTCGGCCTTAATCACAATCGGTGCGCCCTTAGCATCAATATAAGCATGCGCCTCCAAGGGGTTGGAGAAGGTTTGGTATTCCGCTGTTGGAATACCGTGACGCTTCATAAACGCCTTAGAAAAATCTTTTGAAGACTCTAGTTGAGCCGCCAATTGAGTGGGTCCAAAAATACGTAGGCCGTTATTGCGAAAGACATCCACAATGCCTGCAGCCAATGGAGCTTCTGGGCCAACTACGGTTAAGTGAATTTTTTCTCGCCTAGCAAAATCTGCGAGATCCTGCAGATCAGAGATGGGTAAATTTTGAATACCCGCAGTAACTTGTTTGGCGGTGGCGGTACCGCCGTTACCGGGGGCTACATAAACAGTTTGTACCCTAGGTGATTGGGCCAATTTCCAGGCTAACGCATGTTCGCGTCCACCAGAACCAACTAAAAGAATTTTCATAGCAAGCTAATAAAGTAGGTTGATAAACAATTGAATGAAGTAGATGTCAAATTAAAGCGCTGCGTTACTAAACACTTCTTGTACATCATCTAAGTTCTCGAGCGCATCGAGTAGTTTTTGCATGCTATCTGCTTGATCACCCTCAAGCGTAATTTCATTTTCGGGCCGCATCGTAACCGTTGCCAACTCTGCTTTCAAACCTGCCTTTGTTAGTGCATCTTGAATAATTGAAAACTCATGAACGGGAGTGAGCACTTCAAGCGAGCCATCTTCATGCGTAATGACATCTTCCGCCCCCGCATCTAGAGCAACTTCCATTAGGCGATCTTCATTCGTGCCTGGGGCAAATAGCAGTTGGCCACAATGTTTAAATAAAAATGCCACCGATCCTTCGGCGCCCATATTGCCACCATTCTTTGCAAATGCATGGCGAACTTCGGCAACGGTACGGGTGCGGTTATCGGTTAGGCAATCCACAATGATCGCAGCGCCATTAATGCCATAGCCCTCATACCGAATCTCTTCGTAATTAACGCCCTCAAGTGCGCCTGCACCGCGTGCAATCGCTCTTTGGACATTGTCATTGGGCATATTCGCGTCTTTTGCCTTATCGATAGCCAAGCGCAGGCGGGGATTGGTAGTGATATCTCCACCGCCCAATCTAGCTGCAACAGTAATTTCTTTGATGAGTTTGGTCCAAATCTTGCCGCGCTTTTCGTCTTGACGTCCTTTGCGGTGCTGAATATTGGCCCATTTTGAATGGCCGGCCATACGGGTAAGTCCTTTTGAGTAATTTGGCTATAGACCCTCATTTTAAGGGGTTCTAGATCAAATGATGGCAGTCACACCATTTTTTTTGTTACACTCTTCCCTCTTAGCACTTAGTAATGCAGTTTTTCCACTGCAAACACCTGCCCCGGTGATGGAATTGGTAGACGTGCCGGATTCAAAATCCGGTGCCGCAAGGCGTGGCGGTTCAAGTCCGCCCCGGGGCACCACAATTTACGGTTTCACCCTGCTAAATTGGACGCATGATCTCCATAATTGCCTACTTATCTTACGTGATCGATGTACATTCAAAACCGTTAATTTAACGTGATGATCCTCTAGCTCGCCTCATAAGAAGCCCCAAACCTAGTTTAGTAATCGATTCTATAAATTTGAACTATTACGTTCAAAATTTTTAAAGAGTCAACAATTAAAATATTAGATTCGATGATGGAGGACTTGGATATAAATGATGAGAAATTTTATAAAATAGGCAATGTAGCGCTCACGAAACTATCAATCAGATTCTGGGACGCCCTCTATGGGTTTGAAATACCTACTTCGGAGGATGCTGCTGTGCACATAAAGGCCCATCTTGTTTTACCTAATGCCTTTAAGGTCATAACTTTATTTATCATCTAGTCGTCAATATACTGTGATAGCCTTATACAGGGGTTCAATTTCATGACTATTTGGGGGGGGATAAATGATTTCAATTAGACGAGCTTTACTAGTTTTTTCTATAGCAACAGTTGGCTTTTTAACTGCATGCGTAACTGAGCAAAAATACAATTCACTAGATCAGGCTTATGGTCAGCTTCAACAAGCTTATCAAGGCGATGAGGTTGAAATTCGACAACTTCAAGGTGAGCTGCGAATTACCATTCGCGATAAGATTTTATTCCCAGAGGGTGGATATAAACTGGATTCCAAGGCTGAGCAAGTTTTAGCTAAGATGGCGCCAACTCTTTCTGGATTTAAAAATACCAAAGTGGTTGTTCGTGGTTATACCGACAATGTATCTATTGGTGCGGAGCTGCGTAATCAAGGTATTGCTACTAATCTTGATTTATCTTCTAAAAGAGCCGATAACGTGGTTGACTACTTAATACGTAAGGGCGTCAGTCAAAGTCTTATCTCCGCTCAGGGTATGGGGGAGAGCAGTCCAGTTGCTTCTAATGCTACCTCTGAAGGAAGAGCGCAAAATCGCCGTATTGAGGTGACTTTAATGGGTTCGGGTAACTAACATAGCGCTTAAATCATTAAGGAAAAAAAATGAGTAACCAATTTAAAGTTTTCGCTGCATTGCTATTTTCTGCCATTTTGGCGGCTTGTTCTGGTATGCCTGATGTTACGACGGCATCATCGGATTTTGTCAGAATTAACCATGGAATTTTGACCAGTAGTTATGGCAAAACGCTGTATACCTTTGATAAAGATCAGGCTGGCTCGGGTAGGTCAGAGTGCGTGTCCACCTGTGCTGATAACTGGCCGCCAGTTTATGTAGAGTCAGGCATTAAGCTTTCCGGTGACTTTTCATCAATCAATCGTAATGATGGGCAGAAACAATTGACCTATAAAGGCAAGCCCCTTTATTTCTTTGTGAAAGATAAGAATCCTGGGGACAAGGTTGGTGATGGGGTGAATAATGTATGGCATGTTGTAACGCCATAATTTATCAATTGATTTTAAGGTTGCAAGAACCACCTTCTTGGGCTCAGTTCATTAGGGTGGTTTTTTAATTGCGAAGACAGCACCAGGAAATTATTTTTTAATATTGATGCTTATGCGCAGGCAAATTCAATCACATCTAATGCTTGAATTAACCTACTTTTTTGAGTTCCGAAGTTAAGCCTAACAAAATCAGATTGTCCAAACTGACTTCCGGGTGAGGTCGCCAATCCAGCATCTAATAATAATTGGTACGGATTTGGATGATTGAGATTTTTACAATCAATCCAGGCTAGATAGCTTCCTTCCATTTTTCCAATGCTTAATTTATCAATGGATTTAATTCGGTTTTGAATTAAATCGCGATTCACTCTTAAGTACTTGATCAGCTCTTGCCGCCATGGCTCACCCTTGGTTATGGCTGCCATAGTTGCAGTGTATGCAAATAAAGAAGGGGGGGCTATAGTTTCATGAAGCCCCACCCCAATGGCTTTTCGAAGCGCTGGATTTTCTGCAACTGCCCACGCAAGACCTACCCCAGGGAAATTAAATGTTTTATTCAAAGACATCAAGGTAACTGTTCTTTTAGAAATTTCCTCGCTGAGGCTTGCTAATGGAATATGTTTTTTCTCTTCATCTAAAACTAAGCCGGCATGGATTTCATCTGAGCATATCCATAAATTATTTTCGACACAACAATTTCCAAATTCCCTTAATTCACTTTCAGTAAAAACAGTTGAGCCAGGATTTTGAGGGTTGCAGAACAACGCTAAGGTGGTGTTTTGAGTGATGAGGTCTGGTAATGAATCGGTCGGGAAAACCCAGCGCCCATCATGTAACTGCAAGGGCATTTCATGAAATTCTCGCTCTGAACTACTGCAGGCAAGTCTTAAATGATGGTAGACGGGGTTGGGGACTAGGATGTTTTCATCTGAGTTTGTGAGTTGCTTTACAGCTGTATAAAGGCCTGACACAACGCTGGGTAAAATAACGATCCAGCTTGGATCGATCTTCCATTGATATTGTTCCAATAGGTATTGGGCAATCATGCGATTTAATTGAAGCGGGCTATGGGTGTAGCCATAAACCCCATTTTGAACCCTATTATTGAGGGCCTCAATCACACAAGGCGGCGACTGGAAGTCCATATCAGCCACCCACAAAGGGATTGCTTTTTCCTTGTCAAACGCATCCCAGCGAATCGAATCAGTTTCTAGCCTACTGGTGGGTAAATCAAAGTCAAACATGATCTTTAGCGAGTCTTAAACCAGTCATTTGCCAACGCGTATGGGTTGGGAAAAAATTACGATAGGTTGCCCTTGAATGTCCGTCTGTAGTAAAGGCGGAGCTACCTTTAAGAACCATCTGGTTAACCATAAATTTGCCGTTATATTCTCCAGCTGCACCACTCCAGGGCTGATATCGGGGGTATGGACTGTAGTTGCTGCTAGTCCACTGCCAGACACGACCAAACAGTTCCTCAATTAAAGTGGGCTCTGCTTTAGCAATAGCTTCCCATTCAAATTCAGTGGGTAAACGAGCCCCAGAAAATTCTTTCAAATTATGATCGGCCCAACGGGCAAAGGCATCTGCCTCAAAATAGCTAATGTTAGAGACTGGAGCCATAGGGTCAAGTGGCGCATTGCCACAAAGGGAGTATCGGTAATATTGCCGTTCCTCATTGATATTCCAGTACAAAGGGGTAGTAATATTTTCAGCCTGAGCCCAGGACCAGCCTTCATCTAACCACCATTGCGCTTGCCGGTAACCTGCATCTTCTATAAAAAGTAGCCACTGCGCATTAGTTACTAATTGACTCCCAATGTAATGGGTTTGATTAAAGGCAGTATGCGCTGGTCCTTCGTTATCAAAGTGAAATCCTTCATCATCAATGCCAATGTTAACTAATCCTGAGATACCCTCGATCCATTTAAACTCTTTAGGTGATGATATTTTTAAAGCTTGATCGATGTAGGCGGGAAGTAGTGGGTTAGTAAAAAATAAATGCGTAATGTCAGTCAATAAGAGCTCTTGGTGTTGCTGCTCATGATTGATGCCTAATTGAATGAGCCATTGCAGCTCTGGGGAAGAATTTTTTTTAATAAGGTCAGTGACTCTACTTTCAACATTCTTACGCCATTGAAAAATTTCCTCAAGGGAAGGCCTTGTTAATAATCCTCGCTGGTGTCGCGGATGTTTATCTCCAACCCCGTTGTAGTAACTATTAAATAAAACTGCAAACTGCGGGTTCCAAAAATGAAAATCGTGCTCAAAAGATTTGAGAACCATAACCTCATAAAACCAGGTGACATGTGCCAAATGCCATTTAGCGGGACTAGCGTCATCCATGGATTGCGCTTGGCAATCCTCCGGGCTTAGATTTCTCGCTAAGTCAGTAGAGTACTTTCTGGAGTAATTAAATTGCTCCAAGAGGATATCGCTTTTAATTAGGTTGTCTGAGGGTTTACTGAGCATAGATCAAGGCAAAGTATTGTTTTGGATCTGTCCAGATTTGGTTCGATTCAAAACCAGCACTTTTTAGTAATTGTTTAATGGACTCAACAGTGTACTTATGAGAGTTTTCAGTATGAATAAGGTCTCCCTCCTTAAGGGATATACTATTTCCCGGCCATGAAACAGTAACGTCTTCAAGTGCTTGAAGGTAAAGCTCCACTCTATTTTCCTGGTGATTTATTTTCACTAAGTGCTGAAATTGCTTCACGTTGAAATTGGAGCCTAGGTGAGCATTAACAGATCGCAGAATATTCAAATTGAAGGCTGCAGTCACCTTAAGTGGATCGTCATATGCCTCCCTTAAGATGAAATCTTCCTTCATTAAATCAACCCCAATTAATAAGCCACCATCGCCAGTCTGGTTTTTAATTTCAGTTAGGAGCTTACGGGCTTCTGATGTGAGAAAGTTGCCAATGCTTGAGCCGGGGTAAAAAAAAGTTCTTCGAGACATTGGTATTGAATCCAAAACTTCTAGCTGCCTAGAAAAATCCATGCCAATGCCCCGCATTTTTATTTTCGGATACTTTCCCTGAAGTTTATTGAGCGCCTCTTCAAGGTATTCAACTGAAAAGTCGATTGCTACATATGTGGCAGGTTTGATTAAATTAAAAAGGGCTTCTGCCTTTTGACAATTACCAGCCCCCAAATCAATCAAGATTCCATTCGCACCAATGACATTGGAAATTTCATTTGCGTAATGATCGAGAATATTTTTCTCAGTATTACTTGGATAGTATTCCGGAAGCAATGTGATTGCTGTAAAAAGGTGCGACCCGAGAGGGTCGTATAAAAATTTCGGGGAAATATAAGCCGGCCTAGCAAGCAACCCGATTTCAATTTCAGAAATAAAACTTTGCTGCTGAAGCGGTTTAATCTCTTCTGAGATAACTGATGTTTGCATGAATTTTTATGCCAATGATTTCTTCAAAGAGGATATTCTTTATACAACAGAAAAACTTAATTTGCTTTATGCTCATTGCACTCAAGGAGATCAAATGAAAGCAATCTGGAATAATGAAGTTTTAGCCAATTCAGGTGAGACTATTGTGGTGGAAGGTAATCATTACTTTCCATCTTCTAGCTTAAATATGCAATTTTTTAAGAAATCCGATAAAACTACCGTATGCCCTTGGAAAGGGACCGCTAGTTATTACGATGTTGAAGTTAGCGGCAAAGTAAATAAAGATGCCGCCTGGTTCTATTCGGAGCCAAAATCAGCAGCAAAGAACATCGCAGGATATATTGCCTTTTGGAAGGGTGTTGACGTTCGCGAAAGCTAGAGTTTGCATTGCAAGTGCTGTTGGCTGATTTGATTGTATTTCCAGATAGCATAAAAAGGAAAGACTCTGTAGCCTTGTTAAGACCATGACTGTAGAGAGTCTTTCTCCCCTCAAATCTCGTAGGTATCCGACTCGCTTGACATCGCCTGCTCAACAATTTTGCGCGTAAGCGTGGGTGAGAAGAGTTCAATGAAGGTATACACAAACGACCGTAAGTAGGCGCCTTGCTTGACCCCCAAATGCGTCACGTTATTGCCAAATAAGTGACCCACGGGGATCACTTTCAGATTTCGATCTTTATCAGCGTCATATGCAAGCCCTGCAACAATGCCAACACCCATGCCAGCCTCCACGTAAGTTTTTATGACATCTGCATCAATCGCTTCCAAAATAATATCCGGACTCAAATTACGCTGTGCAAAGGCGGCATCAATCTTGCTACGCCCTGCAAATGCTTTGTCATAAGTGATGAGGGGATATTTGGCAATTTCTTCTAGGGTAATAGTTGTCTGATTGAGCAAGGGGTGGCTTAGAGGAACCATGATTACGTGTTGCCATTGATAGCCTGGTAGCGCTAAGACTCCAGTAGTGTTAGCAATACCCTCCGTTGCAATCGCAATATCTGCGCGATCGTGAATCAGCAATTCTGAAATTTGCCCAGGGTTTCCCTGTTGAATGCTGACGCGTACCTTTGGAAAGCGTTTCGTAAATTCTGTCAGCACTTTAGGTAAGGCATAGCGTGCTTGTGTATGTGTAGTAGCAATAACAAAGTTTCCTTGATCTTGACTTGCAAAATCTTTCCCAACACGTCGGAGAGTTTCCACTTCATCCAAAATACGCTCAACTGAAACCAAAATACGTTTGCCGGGTTCGGTTAAGGATCTAATGCGCTTGCCATGGCGACGGAAAATCTCCACACCCAGCTCATCCTCAAGTTCGATAATTGCTTTGGAAACTCCGGGTTGGGAGGTAAAAAGCGCCTTGGCTGCTGAAGTGAGATTGAAGTTCTGCCTGACGGCTTCACGGACAAAACGAAATTGGTGCAGGTTCATAGGGATTCCATTCTATATATCAACAACGATATAGGAATTAAATTCTATATGAATTTTAGATATTAAGCTTTTGAAACCCAGCGCAAGCCAAAAATTGCCAGTAAAAAGTAAAGCAGCGGTGGGGTAAGGGCGGTCAGCAGGGATGGCCAAGACCCCAATAGACCTACATTAGAGAAGAGCGAGTTAAAGAGCTGAAAGCTCATACCGAGCATGATGCCACCAAAGACCTTAATGCCAACGCCACCAGCACGCACCTTGAGATAGGCGAATGGTAGGGCTAAAGAAAGCATTACAAAAATAGTTAATGGATAAATTACCTTTTTCCAAAAAGTAATTAGTTGAAGTTGAGCATCCTGTTTATTCTCTTGTAAGTGAGCAATAAAGCGGCCCAAACTCATAATCGACATTTTTTCTGGACTTACGAGTAAGACGCTTAAGATCTTTGGCGTTACCTCTGATTCCAGGGTAATGATGGGGTGAGTAAAGGTCTGAGCTGAATAAACGGGATTTAGTGGGTCGGACTGTTTGGTTTCTGTAAAACGGGTTTCAGTTGCATTATCTAAAATCCAAGTGCCACTTTGATCGAATCGACCAGTTGCGGCAACGCGGATCGAGAGAAGGTGATAAGCGGCGTCAAACTCATACATCCGAATATTGAAAATTTCATTATCTTTTTCTACTTTCCCCACGTTGACATAACGCACGCCAGGGCGCACGGGGCCACTTCCATCCTCATCACGCAATCGATCCTTAACCCAGATCCCCGTTTTAAATTGAGATGTATACGATGAGCCTAAGGCCTTCATGCGAATTTTTTCAGATAGATTTTCTGTATAAGGTCCAACCCATTCGCTGATCATGAGCGTAAATAAAATGAGCGGCAGCGATATTTTTGCTAGGGTAATAAGCCCACGCTTAGCATCTAGGCCCGCAATTCGTAAAATCGTAAATTCGGACTGGCTAGCGAGCATGGCAAATACATAAATGCTACCAATCAAACCGGCAATCGGAATAATTTCAGAAATCCGGCTGGGTGCCCTCAGAAGCACATGTAGGAGGGCTAATGGCAGTGTGTAAGCCCCTTTGATCGAGCTGAGCTCACTTAAGATGTCAAAAAATAAAAAGAGGGCAACCAAGGCAAAGAGAATGAAGCCAAAAGCAGCGTAAATTTGACGAGCTAAATAACGCTCATAAATGTAAGGAAAAATATACTTCATCTTTTAACTAGTGATGCTGGTAATTGACGAAGCCACCATTTTAGTGAAGGGTTGATACGATTCCGAATTAATACAAAGGCAATAATAAGGGCAAGAAGATGGATGGGCCATACCCCAATAAATGCATCAATCTTCCCTTGAGCAACAAAGTTTTGAGTGAGGTTAAGTAGGTTGCTATAAATTAAATAAATCAATACTGCATAGAACATAGCCGTGTAGTTTCCTAGTCTTGGGTTCACATAAGCCAGGGGTATGGCAATCAGCACAAGACCAAGCGCCATCAGGGGCAGTCCAATGCGCCAAAGGAGCTCTGCGCGATTGGGGTTAGTTGCAATAGGGTTGGGATCATTCAATAACTCCATGACGGTTTTTTCTCTATCCCGTGGCGCTGGGTCCATGGTTTCTTTATTGCGAATATTGGTTGAATATTCCGCAAACTCTAAAATTCTAAAATCTGGTTGCGTTGGAAGGCCTTCATAGCGACGACCATTGTGCAAAACAATAGATTTTCCACCGCCATCAACATTTTCAATAAACCCAGTTGAGGCTACCGCAACACTGAGGCGTCCATTTTTTGATTCGGCAGCAAAAATATTTTTTACTTCTTTTTTATCCACATCTAGTTCTTCAATAAAAAAGACCCGCTCAGCTTTGGCAGATTCCTTAAATTGCCCTGAAGCCACCATGGAGACATCGCTGCGCTGTTGAAACCGCTGACTGATTAAAGTGGATTCACGATTAGCCCAGGGCCATACGAAAAGTGCAAGAAAAGCAATGATGATGATGAGTGGAGTGGCAAACCTGAGAATCGGGCCAATCAAGCTGGAAATACTTAGGCCGCTGGCAAACCAAACTATCATTTCCGAATCTTTATACCATCGTACTAAGACGATTAATACTGCCACAAACAGAGAGACGGTTAACAAAACTGCCATATAGCCAAGGGTAGCTAGCGCAATTAAAACTAAAGCGTCTTCTGGGTTTACTGCACCGTTGGCGGCGAATCCCAAAATTCTGATCACAAGAGTGGTAATCATGATGGTAACTAAGACCAAAAAGACGCCACCAGTAGTGAAACTGAGTTCTCGGCGGAGGGCTTGTTGAAAAATCATGTAATTAAAAGTGGCAGTAAGTGCTTTTGGGTTTGCTAAAGTGGTGAATCCTCATGTCGGAGGATAATGGATAAACATTTATTTTCCTCCTTGAATCGACTTAAAGCACTTTAATCCACCATGACAATTCAATTTAGCACCAAGATTTTCTCTCAAGCAGACATAACTAGCCCAAAACTGCTGAAATCGAGCTTAGCCTTATTGCTAGCTCAAAGCACAGATTGTTTAGTCATGGCCTACACCAAGGCTGATTTAGATGCATTAGCTAGCGCTAAGGCAAAGACTGGCCTTTTAGTGGAGTTAGATCAGCTGCTGGGGGGTGCAATAGCCCATGCGAACCTCATTGGTGACTTGGAGGAAAAGCAGGCTTCAGTCTGTATCTTACGTGCAGAAAAATCCTGGTTATCTGCAGGCATTAAGTCAAAACGAATCTTATTGGTCAGTTTAGGTGATCTTCATCTTGCTGGTGCTCGTAGCTTGATTTCTTACTCTAAGCTCGCACGCGCAGCCCTAAAACAACTTAGCGGTGGCTCTATTGAGAGTGCGCTGTGGTTTATTCCTAGTTTTGCATTGGGCCATCGAAGCGAATTAATTGCCGAAGAAGTGCGCCTCACTATTCAATATGCGGGCGATCAGGCTTATCGTTTTGGCGTGCGTCAGCCAGCTATGAAATTTAAGGCAAAAGATAAAGCCGATACTTTTGCCAAGTTGATCTTTGCCGGAAATGACGCTTGTTCAAAGGAGCTTAAAGCTGCCGTAGCGGAGGGAACCGCCATGGTCGAAGGTATGAATCTGGCTAAGGACTTGGGTAACCTTCCTCCTAATGTTTGTACGCCGACTTACCTTGGTAAAGTTGCACAAGGCCTTACTAAAAAAGTCGGCCTTAAAGTAGAGGTTCTAGGCCGCAAACAAATAGAAGCATTGGGAATGGGTTCGTTTTTATCGGTTGCACAAGGTTCCGACATGCCTCCTCAATTTATTGTGATGCGTCATCAAGGCGGGAAAATAGGGGATGCTCCGATTGTATTAGTAGGTAAAGGGATTACCTTTGATACAGGCGGTATCTCACTTAAGCCAGGCGAAGCTATGGATGAGATGAAGTATGACATGTGTGGTGCTGCATCAGTCATTGGCACGATGTATGCCGCTGGTGCAATGAAGTTAAAAAAGAATGTCATTGGCGTTATTCCTACTTGTGAAAATATGCCTTCGGGACAAGCTACTCGGCCAGGCGATATTGTAAAAAGCATGTCTGGTCAAACAATCGAGATTCTCAATACCGATGCGGAAGGACGTCTAATTTTGTGTGATGCGCTAACCTATGTTGAACGATTCAAGCCTAAGCTTGTTATTGATGTAGCAACTCTTACAGGCGCTTGCATCATTGCATTAGGTCATGTGCATAGCGGTATTTTTTCAGATGATGAAGGTTTGGTAGATGCTTTGACCAAAGCAGGACATGCCTCCTTAGATACTGTATGGCGTCTGCCTTTAGACGCTGCTTATCATGAGCAACTAAAATCGAATTTTGCTGATGTTGCTAATATCGGTGGACGTCCAGCTGGTAGCGTCACTGCGGCATGCTTTTTGTCACGCTTTACTGAAAAATACAAATGGGCACATTTGGATATCGCGGGTACCGCGTGGAAGAGTGGTGTGGCTAAAGGATCTACAGGTCGTCCAGTGCCGCTCCTGGTGAATTTCTTGCTAGAGCAGAAGTAAATACCTCATCAAAAAGATAAGCAAGGCAATCATTGATGGCTAGAATTGATTTTCATAGCAATGTAAACGATAAGCTTGAATATGCCTGTCGTTTAGCGCGCAAGATTTGGAGCGCGACCGCAGAGGGAGAGCCTGTAAGAAATATTGTGATGGTTGGTGAGCGGGCTGATCTAAAAAAATTAGATGAATTACTTTGGACGTTTAGTAGCGTTGATTTTTTACCCCATTGTTTTATTGAGGATGATGCGGCAACAGAGACGCCGATTGTTTTAACGGATGACTTTGCTTCTCCCGCTTTGGCCAAAATTCCCCATGCCGATGTCATGATTCACTTGGGTATGCGGATGCCAAAAGATGTTGCAACATTGCTCGCACGATTTCCTCGGGTTGTTGAAGTAGTTACGATAAATGAGGCCGAGCGTTTAGCTGGGCGTGATCGCTATAAGGCCTATCGAGATTTAGGTCATGAACTACACAACTTTGATCAATCTAAAGGCTAAGCCCTTTTCTATTTATGTTAATTCATCCTCAGTTTGATCCAGCTGCCATTCGTATAGGTTCATTTGCAATTCATTGGTATGGATTGATGTATCTTTTGGCATTTGCCCAATTTTTATTGCTTGGGCGTTTGCGTATTCGTGCGCCTCAATACCAAACTTTAGGCTGGACCTACAAGGATCTCGAAGATCTCTTATTCGCTGGAGTTCTGGGGGTAGTGCTCGGTGGTCGACTCGGCTATACCTTGTTCTATATGCCAAGTTACTACTTATCTCATCCCTTAGGCATTCTCAAAATTTGGGAGGGTGGCATGTCCTTTCATGGGGGCTTACTAGGTGTACTAATGGCCTTGGCTTGGTTTGCTCATCAGCGTAAGACATCATTCTTTGTGGTGAGCGATCTAGTAGCCCCCCTAGTTCCTTTTGGATTGGCCTTTGGGCGCTTGGGTAACTTCATTAATGGCGAGTTATGGGGTAGGCCGACTGATTTACCTTGGGCGATGGTATTTCCAATGGTGGATTCAATCCCGCGTCATCCATCGCAAATCTACCAACTCTTGGGTGAAGGTGTTTTGTTGGGAATAGTTTTATGGATATATTCCAGTAAGCCAAGGCGGGTTGGTCAAGTTTCTGGGCTTTTTTTGCTCGGTTATGGTTTGTGTCGTTTCTTGGTTGAATTTGCACGTGAACCAGACGCCTTTTTGGGTCTCTTGGGCTTAGGCTTGTCAATGGGGCAGTGGTTATCTGTACCTATGATCATCTTGGGTGTTTATTTGCTAAGATTTCCTCAAGGCAAAGCGAAATAGCACCCCCCATGCTGAGCGAAGAGGTCACACTTCGAAAATTAGAAATTCTGTGCTCTTTTGTGAGAACGGGGAGCCTATCAAAAACGGCTGAAGAATTTCAACTCAGCTCAGTCAGTATTCATAAAGCCCTCCACTCCCTTCAGGATGGGATGGGCTGCCCCCTGTTTGTTAAAGTGGGTCGATTGCTAAAGCCTTTGCCTACGGCCACGTACCTCGCAGAGAGTGCGGCAGATCTAATCATTGATGTTGAGCGTGTTATTAAGCGTACTAGAACAAAGGCTGGAATTGAGGAGGGGCAAGTTCGCCTAGGATCCATGTACTCCCTAACGGCCAATATTATTCCCAAATTAATTATGGGAACCAAGATTCGCAGGCCAGACTTGGATATAGATTTATTTTTGGGCTCAAACGAAGACCTCATGAAAAAACTCGTGGAAGGCAATATTGAGGCAATTGTCATGGCATTGCCTCAATATGATTTACCTGACGATATTCAAGTGGTGCCTTTGTTTGAGGATAGGCTTTACTTGGCGTCTCCTAAGAATGAAAGTCTTGGACCGCAACGTATCGATCTTGCTGATTTTCAAGAGGAAAAATTCCTTACTTTGTTAGATGGCTTTGCTACCACCTCAGGTTTTTATGACGTTTTTAAATTAGCGGGCTTTAAGCCAAAGGTTGTCATGAAAGTCAGTGATATTTTTTCTTTAATGAATATGGTGGCCAGCGGAATGGGTCGAACGTTGTTGCCAGGGCGCGTGAAAGATCTGATGGGAGATGCGATTGCTTTTACCCCTTTATTGGCCAAGTATGAATTGACTCAGCAGATTGCGCTAATGTATCTCAAAGCTAATGAAGCCAATCCTAATATATTAGCTTTGGCAGCGGAAGCCCGCATGCTGCATCGCAATAATCAATAATTTAGCTAAGACCACATTTTCTATCCATTAACCTATAGTTAATGATAAGTCGTTTAACTTAATTGATTTTGCATGGGTATCTCTATACATTAACAATAAAGAAATACCTCCATTCTGGTTTTCCCGTTTCAGTGAGAGATAAAAAATGCTTGAAAAGTTAGCCAAAGCCCGTAATTTGTCTAAGGCAAATAACGCAATCAAGCGCTTAATCTCTGAGCGTGGCGAATCCAATGCCATTAGCATGGCTGACGATGTGGTGACAAACTATCGTAAATTAAGCAAAGACCAGCACATCCAATTCTTTGGTTTTATTTTTGAAAAGTTAAATCCCAATGCAGATGCAGTAATGAAGGCTGCCCAAAGTTATGCTGCCGAAGCTAATGCCCGTAACTATGTCCATCTGCAACGTGTTGTTGAAGCCCCACGCCAGGAATTATTTCGTCGCCTGAATCGCGCAAGTCAGGGAACTGCGGCCGTAGTGGAGATGCGCCGTGATCTGTTGCAAATTCTAGATAAAAAACCAGAGTTCACGGCAGTGGACTTTGATATGAGGCATCTACTGTCTTCTTGGTTTAATCCGGGATTTTTGAAGATGCATCAGGTTGACTGGAAATCTCCTGCAGAAGTGCTAGAAAAGTTAATTCAACATGAGGCGGTGCATGCGATTGATGGTTGGGATGATCTTCGTCGACGCCTACAGCCTGATCGTCGTTGCTTTGCATTTTTTCATCCTCAATTGCCTAATGAGCCATTGATCTTCGTTGAGGTGGCTTTGCTGCCTGAAATTCCTTCGGTGATTGCTCCACTAGTAGACAAGAAGGCAGAAACTGTAGAGCAGGTATCTCAGTTTAAGGTTGCCGCTTTTTATTCCATAAGCAACTGTGAGCCTGGTTTACGTGGTGTTTCCATGGGGAATTTTTTGATCAAGCGAGTTGCAAAAGAATTGCAGGCGGAATTCCCTAGCCTGAAAACATTTATTACACTTTCCCCGGTTCCTGGTTTCATCGACTGGGTTGCGGCAGGTGCCAACTTGGGTGATGCGGCTTCAGAAAAATTGAAGCCACCCGTTAAAGTCGCCCGTGAACAGGCCTTAGCCACTTTAGATTTGGCAACGCGATCCTGGAGTGAGCGCCTGAGTGGCGGCTGGCACCCTGATCAGGCAAGTCAAAAAGAAAAAGATGCTTTGCTTTGTCTTGTAAGCATCTATTTAGCATTGGGCTCAACGGGTCGACAAGGCAATCCAGTGGCGAAGTTTCACCTGGGTAATGGCGCAAAATTACATCAAATTAATTGGGCTGGAGATCTTTCGCGGAAAGGATTGCGTCAATCGGCTGGACTCATGGTCAATTACTTGTATGACCTGGGATCTGTTGAGGAAAATCACGAGCGTTTTGCTAATGGTGAGGCTATGTATTCCCGCGCCGTTTCTAAATTGATGACTATCTAAATTACGTGATTAGGGTTTATCTCTATAGGTTGAGCTTAGTAGATTAGGGATTAAAATCTTACGGTTGTGAATGCGCAATCCATCGATTGCTTGTAAGTTGATATAAATATATAAAAAATATTAGGAGATCAAAATGACAGACTCAGAACAAGTTAGCCAATTACGCCGTCAATTATTGCTGGGTGCAGCGGGCGCGTCTCTTGCTGGATACAACTTACCCACCTGGGCGCAAGACAGCTCAAAAAGTTTGAAAATTTCCCATCAGTTTCCTAGCGGAACAGATTTCCGAGATCGTCTCTGTAAAAAGTTTGCAGATGAGGTCACCAAAAGAACTAAGGGCGCATTGAAGTTTGACGTGTACCCACAGTCTTCCTTAATGAAGACGAATGCGCAATTTAGCGCCTTACGTAAAGGCGCGCTTGACTTCAGTTTTTATCCTATGCCATATGCCGGCGGAGAAGTTGTAGAGGCGAATATTGGTTTGATGCCAGCTTTGGTGACCAGTTACGAGCAAGGCGCGCGCTGGAAGAATGCTGAAGTAGGCAAGATCCTCAATAAGGTGATGGAATCAAAGGGTATCGTTATTGTGAGTTGGGTGTGGCAGGCAGGTGGCGTGGCAACACGCTCTGGTCCAATTATTGTTCCTGATGACATCAAAGGTGTAAAGGTGCGCGGGGGCAGTCGCGAATTTGATGCCATGTTAAAGGCTGCAGGCGGTTCCGTGATGACATCTATTCCTTCTAATGAAATCTATCAAGCAGTTCAAACAGGCTCTTTAGAGGCAGCCTATACATCTTCAGCTAGCTTAATGTCATTTAAGCTAGCTGAGCTCACTAAAAACTTTACCTCGGCTAAAAACAAATCCTACTGGTATATGTTGGAGCCACTCATGATGTCAAAGACTATTTTTGATTCATTGCCTGCAAATCAGCGCGATATCATTATGGCCGTTGGTGCGGATATGGAAAAGTTTGGCACAGAACAGGCTAAGTTAGATGATATTGATGCATCTATCGCATTTGCCAAAGCGGGTAATAAAGTATTTGAGTTGGATGCGTCGGCTATAGAAAAATGGAAGGCCGTTGCTAAATCCTCTGCATGGAAAGAGTTTTCAGATCGTAACGAAACTTGCGCTGCAATGATGCGCTCCGCTGAAAAACTTTCATAAGATGATGAACCTTCTACGAACCGCTGACAAATGGATGTCCGCACTCAATAAATTTATCGTTCTCTTGGGGGCTATTGCGCTCATGGCGGCTGCACTGATTTTGAGTTATAGCGTCATGTCTCGTGGTTTATTCCATATGGCTAATGACTGGCAAGATGAGGCTGCCTTATTTTGCTTGGTGGGCGTTACCTTTCTTTGTAGCTCATATGTGCAAGAAAAGCGTGGCCATATTGGAATTTCTGCGATTGAAGGTCTCTTACCTCATGGAGTTAATCGTGTTCGCAGAGTTGTGATTGATGTTATTTCCTGCGCATTCTTTGCTTTCTTTTCAGTGAAGACTTGGGATTTATTGGTAGAGGCTTGGGTAGATGGCCAGGTAACGAATTCCACTTGGGCCCCATCCCTTTGGATACCCTATGCCATGATGTTTGCTGGGATGGGTTTATTAACTGTCCAGCTTTTTTTACAAATTTTTATCAGAAAAGACGCGGTCTCTAATCTAGTTAGCGGGGGCCATTGATTATGTCCGTATTAACAATTGGTATTTTATTTGCGATAGTAACTTTAGTTATTATGTTCTCGGGCATTTCGATTGCTTTTGCCTTAGGGATTGTGGCAATTATTTTTATGTATTTCTTCATGCCAGCTTCCTCGCTGGATACGGTTGCGCAAAACGTTTACGAAGAAATGTCGAGCATTACTTTAATGTCCATCCCACTTTTCATATTGAAGGGCGCTGCAATTGGGCGCTCGCGTGCGGGTAAGGACTTATACGATGCCCTGCATGTATGGATGGGTAAGATTCCTGGGGGTTTAGGAGTTGCTAACGTATTTGCTTGCGCATTATTTGCTGCGATGGCAGGATCTAGCCCCGCAACTTGTTCTGCGATTGGTAGCGCTGGTATTCCAGAAATGCGTAAGCGTGGCTACTCACCGGGATTTGCGGCCGGAATAATTGCTGCAGGCGGAACGCTCGGTATTTTGCTGCCACCATCCATTACGATGATTTTGTATTCTGTTGCAGCTGAGCAATCACTGGGAAGATTATTCCTAGCAGCGATCGGCCCCGGAGTAATGTTGGTGCTGTTCTTTTCGGCTTACACTATTTATCGATTTCGTAAAGAGTATTCGCTAGCTTATGAGGCCTTTACTGTTAACTCCGTCTCAACGCCAATTTTGGATCGTCAGACGTATACCATGCAGCAAAAGATTAGTTCATTGCCTAGGGTCTTGCCATTTTTAGTTCTACTGATTGGTGTGATGGTTGCCCTCTATGGTGGCTATGCCACGCCTGCAGAAACTGCCGGCTTAGGCGCTGTATTTGCTTTTTTGCTGATTGCGATTATTTACCGCATGTGGCGTTTCAAAGACTTGTACCCGCTCTTAGATGTCACCATTCGAGAATCAGCCATGCTGATGTTTATTATTGGCATGTCCTTGCTTTTTGCCAATGTCATGAGCTACTTGCATTTAAGTCAGACGGCAGCTCAGGCTATTGTTGATTTAAATACCTCACGCTGGGTCTTGCTCGCGGCTATTTTATCGATGGTGATTGTCCTGGGATTCTTTTTGCCCCCTGTCTCAATCATATTGATGACATCGCCTATTTTTCTGCCCCCACTACGTGCCGCTGGATTTGATTTAATTTGGTTCGGTGTAGTGATGACCATTGTGATGGAGACTGGACTTATACATCCCCCTGTCGGACTCAATATTTTTGTTATTAAAAATATTGCTCCTGATATTACTTTGCGAGAAATCATTTACGGAGTTATGCCTTTTGTAGCCATTATGATTTTCTCAGTGGTGTTGCTATGTTTCTTCCCACAAATTGCAACTGGCTTATCAGACTGGGTAATGGGCACGCCCCTAGCTTAAGAAACCAAGAACTCAAGG
The DNA here is from genome assembly GCA_903846025.1 of uncultured beta proteobacterium. Lineage (GTDB taxonomy): Bacteria > Pseudomonadota > Gammaproteobacteria > Burkholderiales > Burkholderiaceae > Polynucleobacter. Next base: position 45,171 of record CAIMZP010000088.1, read on the forward strand.
AATGTATTCATGAATTTGTATTCAGTATTGGAAAAAGGTTTTCCGAAAGATAAAACAGCGTGCGCAATTGAAACGCATGATGGCCTCTATTACTCTTGGAGCGATCTGGAGCGGGCAACTGCCAAGATGGCTAATTTTCTCAAGAGCCTTAAGTTGCCGGTGGGTTCACGTGTTGCTGTCCAAGTGGAAAAGTCACCAGAGGCTTTATTTTTGTATTTGGCGACCATCCGTGCCGGATACGTTTATTTACCACTTAACACTGCTTATCAAGCTGCCGAAATTCAATACTTTATTGAGAATGCCGAGCCTGCATTAGTGGTTTGTAGCAGCAAAAACTTTTCTTGGGTTTCTAAGGTCGCCTTCAAGGCGGGGACCAAACATGTTTTGACCTTGGATGATGATCGCTCAGGAAGCTTGCTTGAGCGCGCTGGCATTCAAAGTGATAAGTTCAAAACAGTGGCTGTAAAAGATGATGATTTAGCTGCAATACTGTATACATCTGGTACCACAGGGCGCAGTAAAGGGGCGATGCTGACCCATAAAAACTTGAGCAGCAATGCTCAGGTTTTACAAAAATTCTGGGGGTGGAAGAAAGGTGATGTGCTCTTGCATGCGCTGCCTATTTTCCATGTGCATGGTTTATTTGTAGCGGCACATGGTGCATTGGTTAATGGTAGCAAGATGATTTGGTTGCCTCGCTTAGATACCGCAGCACTGATTCACCATATGCCACGGTCCACAGTCATGATGGGTGTACCTACTTTTTATGTACGCCTGTTGGCAGATAAAGGTTTTACTAAAGCGGTGACTCGCAATATGCGCTTGTTTGTTTCAGGATCGGCCCCATTGCTGACGGAAACATTTAACACCTTTAAAGAAGTGATTGGCCAGCCTATTTTAGAGCGCTATGGCATGAGTGAAACAGTGATGCTAGTTTCCAACCCCTATAAGGGAAAGCGTGTTGGCGGTTCTGTTGGTCTGCCCTTACCAGGGGTTAAGGTGCGCGTAGTTAACGAAAAAAACGAGCCCTGTGGCGTTAATGAGATCGGCAGTATTCAGGTGAAGGGTCCAAACATATTCAAAGGCTACTGGCATATGCCAGAAAAGACTGCTGAAGAGTTTACTAAGGACGGCTGGTTCAAGACTGGTGACGTTGGTCGCTGGGGCGGCGCTGCCAATGGTGGTAATGCACCTAAGGATTACCTCTGTATCGTTGGTCGTAGTAAGGATCTCATTATTTCGGGTGGCTATAACGTCTACCCAAAAGAGATTGAAAGCTTCATTGATGATATGGAGGGTGTTAATGAGAGCGCAGTGATTGGTATTCCGCATCCCGACTTTGGCGAGGCAGTCATGGCAGTGGTGGTGCCAAAGGCGGGCGCTAAGCTAGATGCTCAGGCCATGATTGCGGACCTGAAAACACAAATAGCGAACTTCAAAATACCTAAGCGCTTAGAGATTGTTGCTGACTTACCTCGTAACGCGATGGGTAAAGTACAGAAGAATATTTTGCGTCAGCAATATACCAGTTAACTTAATAGCCAAATGCCTTGCGGCTTTCATTAAACATGAAGGCTGCAAGGATAAATAGCATCACACCAAAGATGCGTTTTAAGTGAGCAACATGGAGTTTTCTGGCCATCTTTGCACCGATTGGGGCAGTAAATACGCTGACTACTACAATGCAGAGCACCGCAGGTAGGTATACAAATCCTAAAGATCCGGCGGGTAAGTCGGGGTTTCCCCAGCTGCCATACATGTAACCAATTGTCGCTGCTGCAGCGATTGGAAATCCTAGTCCTGAAGAGCTTGCCATCGCAGTGTGTGGCTTTACATTGCACCACAGCATAAATGGCACCGTAATAAATGCGCCGCCAGCACCCACTAGGCTTGCCAATACTCCAGCAAAGGCGCCGAAAGAAAATAGGCCAACAGGCCCAGGAAGATCTCTGCCACCAGTCGGTTTTTTGTTAATAATCATCTGAATAGATGTGTAGACGATAAATAGGGCGAAGCCTAATGAAAGCCAGGAGGTATCAATCGCCTCAAAGATTTTGCTACCGCCAACGAGGCCGCCCAATACCATTCCTGGACTTAAGGCTGTCACCAACTTCCAATCAATAGAGCTATGCTTATGATGCGCCCAAATTGCTGAGGTAGTAGTAAACAAAATGGTTGCCATACCAGTGGCAATTGCCATGTGCACAATAAGATTCTGATTAAAGCCTAAATGATTAAAAACTAGAATCATGAATGGCACTAGGATCATTCCACCACCGATGCCTAGCAGTCCAGCTAAAAAACCAGAGATGCTACCGCACAACATAAGCATTGCAATATCCGTTATTGACATGAATTCCCCGCCATAGCCGCTAGGCCGGCATCCCGAACCCTAGGGTTCAAGGTGGAACGGCTACGCTGCTTTGGGTGCATTAAGAGCAACAGGGAGTGAACAGCGCTAGGCTGCCACTGTGAAGTTTCAAAACGCTCACGCCCACAAGGTAAAGATCGTTCCTGATGCTTGCGCATCGGTTCAAGGAACTATTGGCCTTGGCGAACCAGGCAGGGAAAGAGTTTGCATCAAGTTGTCCACCTGATTTTCAAGTGATCGAATCTCGCCGTGAAGTTTTGATATCTCCTCGGAATCAACAGTTGAAAGGGTGTCTGATGCGGTATCGGTTTTGGTGGTGGATTGCAAAGTAATAAGATCACCTGCGATTTTAATGGCTGCCATCATGCTGGCGCGTTCGATGCTGCGATTGCCGCCTTTAATTGCTAATTGGATTTGCTCATCAGCCAATGTGCAAGCAGCTCGCAATAGGGGCTCATGCTCTGTACTGGTGGCCAAGGTAATTTTTTGACCAGCGAGAGTTACTTCAATGCGTTGTTGGCTCATTGTCATCCTCTGGAATTGTCGGGGCAACGACCTGGCCGAGCAGGTTCAATTGGCGGCCATCACTTTGTTCTGGCAGGCGGCTCAAAATATGTTGAATTCGTTGTTGAGCATCCTCAATTTTTCCTTCGAGCTGGGCTCGATCATGGCATAGGCCATTTACCGCATCCGTAA
>CAIMZP010000089.1 GCA_903846025.1 uncultured beta proteobacterium
CATCAAGAATTTTTAATAAAGTTTTACCTTCATTGGCACTTCTGATACCACCAACGTTTTCTGCAACAAAGAACTTCGGATTAAATTCATCAAGAATGGGAATCCCATAGCTATACAAAGGCCCAAAAGTACCGTCAATACCCTTGTGTTCACCAACTAAGGAGAAGTCATTACATGGGAAGCCATAAGCAAAACCATCAATATTTGAAATCTTTGCCAACTGCTTTGCTGTAATTTCCCTTACATCAGAAACAATTGCAGTCTTTTCAGTTGCTCCCTCAACGTTGCGTCTATAAGTAGCTACCAGGTGCTGAATTATTAATCTTTAGCGCACCGCTGCAAAGAGATCTCTTTGGATTTCATACTAACTACGTATTGCAGCTAAAAGGGTTACTCATCACCATCAGCTAGCCAGCCTGCTTTGTTTTGGTTGCACTAATCAGGCAGCTATTCGTTGTTAAGCAGACCGTCGCATCGGGTGAGGCTATCTGCCCTGGCGCCAAGGCCACTCGATCTAACCAGAGTAACTGGTAGCCCATCTTTATTGATAAGTCATCCGTAATTGAATATTTCAACTGGAGAACCCCCTCCCCTGAATAAGCAACTTGATTAGTGCTCGCACTAGTCAAATACATTATTTTTGTAATGCTCACAGCATTACTTTGTGTAGCTTGATTATTAAATACACCAGCCTTTAATGAGCCACCAAGTGATAATCGCCCAAGCTCAACAATTGTTCCTTGGGCACCCAGCTGTAAACCAAGCAGATTATTTTTTGTATTAGTAGACCAAAATGGGGGGTAGCCACCAATACTTGCCCCCAAAGCACAAGCCTGAGTTGTTTGGGACAAAGTGGTGTCGTAAACAGTCTGCGATATTTGCGAGGGAGATGGAGCGCACCCCCCAACTTTCCATACGGGATCATTTTGATCGGCAGGAGTAACCGATCCGGTAAGACTGTCTTTTAGCTGAAACCAACGAAATCCTGCTAAAAAATTAAACTTGTTAGGTGCTTTGAATTTTGCATTGGCCTCAGCACTATAAAGGCTGGTTGTAGATCCCCATGTCATGCCTTGGTAAGCAAAATCTTGGGTTTGCCAAAAACCTGGCGCTTTCATAATCTACCAATTACCAGGATTGGAGGGGCCAATCGTATTGCTTGAATTTAAATTATTAACATTGAAATAAGATAATTCCAAGCCATAGCCAGAATCGCCCAAGTAATTTAATGTTAGCTTAGGTCCAGCAGCACTTCCTTGTTCAAATTGATTGCTATTAAAAGCCTCAGTCGCCGACATATTGGCTGTTTGTCCAAATTTAGATGTGCCAGGGAGCGTACTAACCAATGGTTGGTTAACGCTATTATTAGATCTCTTTAGGGCAATTACCTCCATCGACAGAGACCAGTGAGTCGGTGATTTTAAATTCTCAAAAGAGCTATGATCCTCAGGCTTAAAGTTAGTATCAACACCCTGCGATATTGATGGACTTAGTTCTGCAGCAAATGCTCCCTGGAAATGAGCGCACCCAAGTGCCAAGAAAAGAGCCCCTATGAGGGATCTCCATCGATAACGTTTGATTGCCATCTATATATTTTAGTAAACATTAGGCGTAAGACTAGAAATCTAGCAGTTCTTAATGGTCTTCCTAAGGTCTATTTACTCTGGTGCCTTGCTAAGGCGGTTATTGGGCTGAAACAGCTTTGGTATTAGCTCAACTCAGAGGATGCAACTCGACCCAAAACAGTCCTTCAAAGGTAACAAAAACCCGCCAG
>CAIMZP010000090.1 GCA_903846025.1 uncultured beta proteobacterium
GCGATTACAGATGTATCTTAGGTAGCCTTTGAACATCGGCGCGTTCAATCCGAGCACTCCGCGAGGCATCGTATCTTCTGCATAACGGTACTCTAATTCAACCGCTTTTTCGAAGATTGATTTGATCTCATCTTTGAACGCGGAAGTCCATAACTGCGGGTTCTCCAGCTTAATTTGATTAATTAAATCAATGCCAAAATTACAGTGCATTGATTCATCGCGAAGGATGTATTGATACTGCTCTGCGGCACCCGTCATTTTGTTTTGACGACCCATTGCAAGTATTTGCGTAAAACCAACATAAAAGAATAAACCTTCCATCACGCAGGCAAAAACAATCAGTGAACGAAGTAATGTTTGGTCGTTTTCTAACGTGCCAGTCTTAAATGTGGGATTGGTTAGTACATCAATATAAGGAATCAAGAACTCATCTTTGGCGCGAATCGATTCAATCTCGTGATACGCATTGAAGATTTCACTTTGGTCTAACCCCAAAGATTCCACAATATATTGATAAGCATGAGTATGAATAGCCTCTTCAAAAGCCTGGCGCAATAGATATTGGCGACATTCTGGAGCCGTAATATGGCGATAAGTACCCAAGACAATATTATTTGCCGCCAAAGAATCGGCTGTAGTAAAGAAGCCGAGGTTGCGTTTAATAATTCGACGCTCGTCTTCCGTTAATCCATTTGGATCTTTCCAAAGCGCGATATCGCGGTTCATATTGATCTCTTGCGGCATCCAATGATTTGCGCAGCCCGCTAAATACTTCTCCCAAGCCCACTTATATTTAAATGGCACCAGCTGATTAACATCAGTCTTTGCATTAATCACACGCTTATCGGCTGCATTGACACGATGCACAGTACCACCTGACAAAGATGCCGTCTCCAATGGTGCAGGTGCAGCAACTTGGGGTGCTATAGCAATCTGATCTGGCTGTTGACGCTGTATTTCCACTGCAACTGGTTGCGGTGCAACACCCAAATTCACTAGGGCTGGTGCAACTTCCTCTTCCCAATTCAACATAACTCTCTCCTCAATTCTTCAATTTTCAGTCAGTAAGCAAATAGCTTACTGACATGCTTCACATTCTTCAAAGCCAGCATCGCCAGGGCGCATTGTGCAAGCTGGTCCATCCAATTCTTGAGCTGCAACTGCAGCTGCATCAGTTCCATTAACTCCGCCACCACTAGATACTGCATTCAACTGTCCACTAGTGACGGTAGATTTCTCAACGTGAGTTGCAGCCATTGTGCGGAGGTAATAAGTAGTTTTGAGACCACGTAACCATGCCAGCTTATAGGTATCGTCCAACTTCTTACCAGATGCACCACCCATATAAATATTGAGGGACTGGGCTTGGTCGATCCATTTCTGGCGACGAGAAGCAGCTTCAACTAGCCAACTTGGCTCCACTTCAAATGCTGTTGCATACAACTCCCGTAGATCCTGCGGAACGCGATCGATTTTTGATAAAGTGCCATCAAAGTACTTTAAGTCAGCAATCATGACTTCATCCCACAGGCCACGATCTTTCAAATCACGTACCAGGTACTCATTTACCACCGTAAATTCACCCGAAAGATTCGACTTCACAAATAAATTCTGGAAAGTAGGCTCAATACAAGCAGACACACCAATAATATTTGAAATTGTTGCTGTTGGTGCGATCGCTACACAGTTGGAGTTACGCATGCCATATTGCTTGATACGAGCACGCAAACCATCCCAATTCATGGTGGACGAACTATCCACTTCAAGGTAGCCACCGCGCTCTTCAGCTAAAAGACGCACTGAGTCCTGCGGAAGAATTCCACGATCCCATAAAGATCCTTTGTAGGTGCTGTAAACACCACGCTCTTCAGCTAACTCGTTTGAAGCTTGATAAGCGTAGTAGCAAACTGCCTCCATCGAAGAGTCGGCAAATTTCACAGCTTCGTCACTAGCGTAAGGAATACGCTGCATATGCAAGCAATCTTGGAAGCCCATAATGCCCATACCCACTGGACGGTGTTTCAAATTCGAGTTACGCGCCTTAGCAACAGCGTAATAGTTAATATCAATCACGTTATCAAGCATGCGCATTGCAGTGCGCACGGTTTTTTGGAGCTTCTCATGATCCAAAATCATCTTGCCAGAAGCGTCCGTAGTCATGTGCGCAGTTAAGTTCACGGAACCTAAATTACAAACAGCGATTTCGCTCTCGTTGGTGTTAAGGGTGATTTCAGTACATAAATTAGAGGAATGGACTACTCCAATGTGCTGTTGTGGACTGCGGATATTGCAAGGATCTTTAAAGGTAATCCATGGGTGACCTGTTTCAAACAGCATGCCCAGCATCTTGCGCCATAACTGTTGTGCTGGAATCCTGCGGAATGGTTTTAACTCACCACGATCTGCTTTTTGCTCGTAAGCAACATAAGCCTCTTCAAATGCTTTGCCGTATTTATCATGCAAGTCGGGAGTATTAGATGGCGAGAACAAGGTCCACTCCCCACCTTCCATGACACGCTTCATAAATAGATCGGGGATCCAATTTGAGGTATTCATATCATGGGTACGACGACGATCATCACCTGTGTTCTTACGCAACTCTAAGAACTCTTCAATATCTAAGTGCCAAGTTTCCAGATAGGCGCAGACTGCGCCCTTACGCTTGCCGCCTTGATTTACTGCTACGGCAGTGTCATTCACTACCTTTAAGAAGGGAACTACGCCTTGTGACTTGCCGTTAGTGCCTTTGATATGACTTCCCAAAGCGCGAACATTCGTCCAATCATTACCTAAGCCCCCTGCAAACTTAGATAACAAGGCGTTTTCTTTTAATGCCTCGTAAATACCATCAAGATCATCCGCAACCGTTGTTAAATAGCAGCTAGAGAGCTGTGGACGGGTAGTGGCCGAGTTGAACAGTGTTGGCGTACTGGACATGAAATCAAATGTGGAAAGAATTTCATAGAACTCAATAGCGCGACGCTCACGATCTAGCTCATTCAAAGATAGACCCATCGCAACTCGCATAAAGAATGCCTGTGGCATTTCAATGCGGCGGTCTTCAATGTGCAAGAAATAGCGGTCATACAGAGTCTGAAGGCCAAGATAGTTGAACTGCAAATCACGGCTCGCGTTTAAAGCTGCTGCTAATTTTGGCAAATCGAACTCGCGCATACGCGGATCTAACAGCTCTGCTGAAATACCTTCGTTAATGTATTTTGCAAAATACGTGCTGTACTCAGCCTGCATATCGCCTTGTAATACTTCGTGACCTAAAATTTCTTTACGGATAACGTGCATCAAAATTCGTGCCGTTACTTGGCTATACGCCGGATCTTTTTCAATTAAGGTACGTGAAGCCAAAATAGCAGAGTCATATACCTGAGCCATTGGCACGCCATCATATAAATTCTTGATAGTCTCGGTAATGATGGGTGTAGCGTCAATGTGATTACCTAGGCCTTCACAAGCTGCTTCAAGTACAGTGCGTAAAGCAGCCATGTCCAACCACTTTTCGACGCCGTTATCGTCTACCTTAATGCCAGACTCACCAGCCTGAGTAGCGGTTTGAGTTTCTTGGCCGCTTACTTGTAGAGCGGCGCGTTCTTGATTGCGCTTTTCGCGGTAAAGCACATAGGAGCGGGCAACGTTGTGCTCACCACTGCGCATTAAGGCCAACTCGACTTGGTCTTGGATATCTTCAATATGAAAAGTACCGCCATTAGGGCGGCTGCGCAACAAAGCACGGACCACAGCGTGGGTTAATTGCTCAACTTGTTCGCGAACGCGGGCCGAAGCAGCACCTTGACCACCATTGACTGCCAAAAACGCCTTGGTTACCGCAATGGCAATTTTAGATGGTTCAAATGCCACTACTGAACCATTGCGTCGGATAATTTTGTAATCAGACAATTGGGTTGCTTGAGATCCTCCAACTCCTCCAGCAATAAAGCTAGCCGAAGGATTTTGGCTTAAGGCCCCGGTAGGGTTCAATCCTGGATTTTCTGCTCCAGAAGATTGGCTTGCATTCTGGGGGTTGGCGTATGTCATCTTGCTCCTGCTTATATTTAGTTATTTATATAAAAATCGTTAAAAAACAATGGGGTATTGCTTAATTAAAACACTACATCTAGTGCATTGAAGTTCATTTGGTACTAAGTATAGGGAATTATTCTCATTTTGGTAAGATATTTCTCGCTAATTTTTATTAGTATTTTTCCGTATTTTTTGAACAAATCAGGGTGCATTTTGGTGCGTAATTCTTACCCTTAAATAACTAAAGGGTAAGAAAGTAAGCTTGTGCTCACATACTAAAATTACGCTCTTAGCGAGAATTCAGTCCATATGGGAATTTGCTCAAGGCAACCCCACTTTTTGCCTGAAATTTTCCCCAATCAAATTGAACACCGGGGTCAGTTTTTCTATTGGGGGAAATATCGCTATGTCCAGCAAATTGGATCTTAGGGTAAACAGTCTGCAGTGCTTGACTTAGACGCATCAATACTTGGTACTGAATTTCTTCAAATAGACTCTCTCCATCCCCCTCCAGCTCAATTCCAATCGAAAAATCATTACAGCCAGTCCTGCCTAGAAAGGAAGACAGCCCTGCATGCCAGGCCTTTTTTTGGGTGGAAACAAATTGAATGAGCTCACCCTGACGGGAAATGAGGAAATGACTCGAAACCTTCTGATCTGCAATTTCAGCAAAATAGGGATGCAAAGAAGGATCGAGTTTATTTTGGAAAAAATCTATCAGAAAATGAGTACAGGATTGATTTTTAAAGCCCCCGGGAGGCAGACTGATGTGATGAATCACAGCCAAGTCAGGTGACACGCCTCCGGGACGTTGATCTTGATTGGGTGACAGGCGCCAATGGGCATAGCCAATCCAGCCCTGGTCATCCAAAAGAGTTGTGTGCTCATTTGAGCAATAAAAACGGTCCTCTCTTTTGATGGCTTCAGATTTTGGCAAATGCACCTGACAATATTGACACTGAACGATAGCCTGTGGCTCTGAAATCTTGGCCTGTTGGACTTTTTTCTTAGTAGCTTGCTCTGCATTAAGCTTCGCCTGCTTCTTTCCCTTAAGCCAGAAATAAAATAGGGTTGCGCCTACCAACAAAAAAAGCCACTTCATCAAAATCTCATGTCCTCTGAAGAATGACTTCTACGACAAAGCGACTACCTACGTAGGCGAGCAACAAAGCAGTGTAAGCACTCAGCACCCAACGAAGGGCGGCTCGACCACGAAGACCCACCCGCCAGCGCGCTACCAATAAACCCGCAAACAAACACCACGAAAGAAGTGCAAAGATAGTTTTGTGATCAAAGACCAATGGTTTACCAAATAGGGCTTGGGAAAATAGTAGGCCTGAAAATACAGTCAAACTTAATAGCCCAAAGCCAACATAAAGTAAGTTAAATAGGAGGCTTTCCATCGTCATCAAAGGTGGCAACTCCTCAAGCCAGTGGGCCGCCCGACTATTGGGAATAATGGCTAATTGGCGATGCAAGGCGCGATCTTGCAAACTCATCAACATCGCATGCATTGCGGCTAAACTGAGCAAGCCAACAGAAATAGTGGCTACGATGAAGTGCCCTTTAAACCAAGGATCGGATACGGCTTTGGGAGAAATCAATACCCCAGGAAATAGGGCAGGCAAAGCAGCGAAAATCATCGCAAAAAATAAGGACAACCAGCGCAAACTCGAGATAGGTAAGAACCAAGACTGAAACCAGTAAAAAGCGAGCCCAACCCAAGCAATTAAAGAAAGATCTTGAGCAAAACCAAATACAAAGCCCTGTGGTGTAAAGACCGAGTCATGCAAAGCTACGCCATGGATCAATAAAACAAAGAAAATAGCTGCCTGTACGAGTGCAGTAAATAGCGAAGTCTCCAGTTTGGCCTTGGGTTTAAGGCTTAAAACCAGCAAAAGCAGCAAATAAAGAGTGGATGGGAGCCATCCGTAACTTGAGTAACCTAAAATATCCATCTGGAAAGTCTAATCGATAAATGCTAGAAAACCTCACCGACCGTCTATCTCGTGTTGTTAAAACCATGCGGGGTCAAGCCCGCCTGACTGAGAGCAACACCACTGAAATGTTGCGAGAGATCCGCTTAGCCTTACTGGAGGCGGACGTTGCGCTTCCCGTAGTTAAATCTTTGCTTGAGCAAGTTAAATTTAAGGCTCTTGGTGAAGACGTGGTTGGCAGCCTCAGTCCTGGACAAGCGCTGGTCGGAGTAGTTCAACGCGAACTGGCCCAAGTGATGCGAGGTGATGTCGGGCAAAGTGGTGAGCTTAATCTGGCCACTCAACCACCAGCAGTCATTTTGATGGCAGGACTTCAAGGGGCAGGAAAAACCACCTCTGTCGGAAAGTTAGCTAAATTCCTTCAAGAAAAAAAGAAAAAGAAGGTACTCACAGTTTCTTGTGACATTTACCGCCCCGCCGCTATTGAACAGCTAGAAACGGTCACCAAACAAGTTGGGGCTGAGTTTTTTCCCAGCAATATCAATCAAAAGCCAAGTGATATTGCTACTGCCGCATTAGATTGGGCTCGCCGTCATTATTTTGATGTTGTCATTGTCGATACAGCGGGACGCCTTGGTATTGATGAGGCGATGATGCAAGAAATTAAACTCTTGCATGAGAGTCTCAATCCGATAGAAACTTTATTTGTCGTTGACGCAATGCTCGGCCAGGATGCCGTCAATACTGCCAAAGCTTTCCATGAGGCCCTCCCCTTAACTGGCGTCATCCTCACTAAGCTTGATGGTGATTCCCGCGGTGGTGCAGCACTATCAGTGCGTCAGATCACTGGTGTACCACTGAAGTTTATCGGCGTAGCTGAGAAGATGGATGGCCTTGAAGCATTTGATGCTGATCGCATGGCTAGCCGTATTTTAGGCATGGGCGATATTCTGGCTCTAGTAGAACAAGCCCATCAAAACGTAGACATTGCCAAAGCCGAAAAGTTAGCAAACAAGATTTCCAAGGGAGGGTTTGATCTCGGTGATTTCAGGGATCAACTTTCACAGATGCAACAAATGGGCGGCATGGCTAGCCTGATGGATAAATTGCCTAGCCATATGGCTCAAGCTGCCTCCAAAACAAATCTCAGTGCAGCCGATAAACAAACTAAGCGGATGCGCGGCATTATTGACAGCATGACCCCTCAAGAGCGGAGAAAGCCTGAGCTATTAAAAGCCACTCGTAAGCGCCGCATCGCAGCGGGCGCTGGAGTGCAAGTACAAGAAGTCAACCGCCTCTTGGCTCAGTTTGATCAAATGCAAACAATGATGAAGCAGTTTAAAGGCGGCAAGATGGCGCGCACCATGGCCACGATGGCCGCAAAAGGTGCAGCCAAAGGCCTTGGTGGTTTATTTAAAAAATAAGTCCAATAATAGCCAAAGACTGGGGTGGCTAAGCAATTAACTGCTTAGCTGCTTGCACCTCAGTAATGACCTTCTCTTTTATCAGAGCCAGTGGAATATTTTGCGACTCAGCATCAGTACGCCCCTTAAATTCTACTAGAGCGTCAGCTAGACCCCGATCACCTATCACCACGCGAAACGGTGCGCCTATGAGCTCCCAGTCAGCAAACATCACGCCCGGACGCTCACCCCGATCATCAAGCACCACATCAACACCTGCGGCAACTAATTCCTCATGCAATCGATCAGCGGCATCTTTTACTAATTCAGATTTATCGTAGTTCATTGGACAAATCACCACTTCAAATGGTGCCATTGAGATTGGCCAAATAATGCCGCGTTCATCGTGGCCCTGTTCAATTGCAGCACCGAGTAAACGGGTTACGCCAATACCATAGCAACCCATAACCATTGGCTGCGACTTTCCTTGCTGGTCAAGATAAGTGCAACCCATAGCCTTTGAATAACTTGTACCCAATTGGAATACATGCCCAACCTCAATGCCCCGGCATATATCAACAATCCCCTTGCCATCTGGCGAAGGATCGCCAGCAACCGCATTACGCAAATCCATCACCAATGGCTCAGGCAAATCACGCCCCCAATTCACACCCTTTAAATGATGGCCAGCTTCATTGGCGCCACAAATAAAGTCAGCCATATTGGCAACCGTACGATCGGCCACCACAGTGACATCAGCACTGATACCCACAGGTCCCAAGTACCCTGCAGGCGCATTACATGCTTGCTGGATTTCAACTTCAGTTGCAAAGCGGGACTCTGCCAGTCCAGGGATCTTAGTGGCCTTAATCTCATTTAACTCATGATCGCCTCGCACTAACAACATGAATAATTTTGCCGGGCCTTTTACTTGATCAGCAGCAAATAGCAATGACTTAACGGTACATTCGAGCGGAAGGTTTAAGAACTTCGCAACATCTGCACAATGAATTTGATCTGGGGTTGCTACTTTTTGAAGTGCTTGACTAGCCCCAATGCGAGAGGCAATTAAAGCAAGTGATTCGGCAGCCTCTAGATTGGCTGCGTAATCAGAACTTGGACAATAGACAATGGCGTCCTCTCCAGTATCTGCAATCACATGAAACTCTTGACTACCCGAGCCACCAATTGCGCCGTTATCAGCAGTCACCGCACGGAACTGCAAACCCATCCGTTGAAAGATCCGAGTATAGGCGTCAAACATCGTTTGATAGGACTTTTTGAGCCCCTCAGTATCGCGATCGAACGAGTAAGCATCCTTCATAATGAACTCACGACCGCGCATGATGCCAAAACGTGGGCGACGCTCATCACGGAATTTTGTCTGAATTTGGTAAAAGTTCACCGGTAATTGTTTGTAACTTTTGATCTCATTGCGAGCTAAATCAGTCACTACCTCTTCAGAGGTAGGTTGAATCAAAAAGTCGCGATCATGCCGATCTTTAATGCGAAGTAGCTCTGGCCCCATTTTTTCCCAGCGGCCCGTCTCTTGCCACAGCTCAGCAGGCTGAATCATCGGCATCAGTAGCTCAATTGCGCCAGCGCGATTCATTTCCTCCCGAACGATATTCTCAACCTTTCGAATAACTTTCAAACCCAAAGGCAAATAGTTGTATATGCCCGCACTGAGTTTGCGAATTAACCCCGCACGAACCATGAGTTTGTGCGAAACCACCTCAGCGTCGGAAGGGGCTTCTTTTAGTGTGGCGAGAAATGACTGTGATGCTTTCATGGATGGATATAATCAAATCGTTGATTTTAATGGATTTGAGGCGCCATCATGCTTGACCGTGAAGGGTATCGACCAAATGTTGGCATTGTCCTCATTAATAGCCGTAACGAGGTTTTCTGGGGAAAACGCGTTGGGCAGCATTCGTGGCAGTTTCCACAGGGCGGTATTCAGCATGGCGAAAGCCCTGAGCAGGCCATGTACCGCGAATTGCATGAGGAAGTAGGCTTGCTGCCAGAACATGTCCAAGTGATTGGACGGACTAGAGACTGGCTTCGCTATGACGTCCCCGATGAATTTCTACGCCGTCAACACGCCACTAGAGTACATAGACCTAGTTATCGTGGTCAAAAACAAATTTGGTTTTTGTTACGTCTAGTGGGTTTAGACAGTGATATTCACCTCCACGCATCTGAACATCCAGAATTTGATGGTTGGCGTTGGATCCCCTTTTGGATTCAACTTGATTCAGTAATTGATTTCAAGCGTGAAGTCTATCAACTTGCTCTTTTGGAGCTCGCACGCTATTTATCTCGTGAGCTTCGTTTGCAGCATCTTGCTTGGGGATCTCCACTAGACTCGATTCAATCTTTTAATCCAGATAGCAATGATCCCCCCAATGAAGTCCAATCTACTGATAAGCCCTTATGAATATAACTTCTAAACGTATTGAACTTTATGCCCTCGGGCTGAGCGTTACATTTGGCTTACTAGCCTGCGCAGGAGATGCCCTAGAAAGTGGCGTGGATCCATTTGCACCGATGGTTTTTAAGGAAGGTGCGACTGCAATGCCCTTGAATCCCCCTAATAAATCAACTACTGTGCCGTTCTACGTATCCCAACAAACTGTCTTTAAATTTGCCGTCGATACTGACTCCATCTTAATTGGTGCAGATGGGGTAACAAGATACACCGTGATTCTGACCAGTCCAAACGGCAATGACCAAGTTCAATATGAAGGCATTCGTTGCGATTCCTATCAATGGCGTCTTTATGGTACTTTTGAAAATGGGGCTTGGAAGGAAAATCCCTTATCGAATTGGCGCGATATCCAAATTCACTCGCCTAATCGCTATCAAGCAGCTTTAGCGCAAGGCGCTTTCTGTAGTTTCAATTCTCAAGAAAAAAACCTCAAAACCATTGTGAGATCACTTAATCCAAATAGCTTTACTGGCGGGACAAAACCAACAAACTCGATGGGAATAGTAGATTAGTAGATGCTTGCTAAGAGTAACTAGTCAGAACTTAAGCGGGTTCCAAGCTTTTCACCAGCCATCAGACGAGTTAACACATTTGGCTCTCGACCAGAGGCAATAATTGTATTAGCCCCCGTTTGAGCAGCCACTTTAGCGGCCATCACTTTAGTAAGCATGCCCCCCTTACTTAACTCGCTTGCCGCTCCACCTGCCATTTTTTCTAAATCAGGATCACCCGCAACAGCATCGCTTAATAAAATCGCAGAAGTATCTTGGCGTGGGTCAGAAGTAAACAAGCCACCCTGATCAGTCAAAATAATCAGCAAATCCGCATGAATCAAATTGGTGACCAAAGCTGCCAAATTGTCGTTATCGCCAAACTTAATTTCATCAGTAACAACAGTGTCATTCTCATTAATAATGGGAATGACACCAAGCTTTAATAAGGTGTCTAGCGTTGCTTTTGCATTCGCATTGCGCTCTGAATCCGCTAGGTCAGCGTTAGTTAGTAGGATTTGCGCACTGCGTAAATTAAAGCGGGCGAAGCAACTTTCATAAACTTGCACTAAACCCATTTGGCCTACTGCAGCAGCTGCCTGCAACTGATGAATTTCCTGTGGACGCTTTGTCCAACCCAAACGTTGCATACCCTCGGCTATTGCACCAGAGCTCACCATTAATACCTCATGGCCAGTCCGCAATAAAGTCGCCATTTGCTCTGCCCACAAGGCAATCGCAGCATGATCTAAGCCCTCGCCATTATTAGTGACTAGGCTTGAACCAACTTTGACAACAATACGTTTTGCTTTTGGAGAATTCATATTAAATAAGCGTATCTAACAAAGAATTTAATCGGGACTTTTATCTTCCGCCTGATCTTGATAACGAGGATCAGCAGCACGCTCCTCTGCATCATCCCGATCACGACGTATTGAATCTAAATAATCCTGCAAGGCATAGCAAAGCTTGTCGCAACCAAGCCCCGTTAAAGCGGAAATTTCAAATACAGGACCCTTCCACTTAAACTTTTTAATAAAGTCAGCCACTACTGTTTTGCGATTTTCTTCAGGAATCATGTCAATTTTATTGAGCACCAACCAACGTGGCTTTTCAACTAAAGCTTCATCGTACTTCCGTAATTCATTCACGATGGCCTTGGCATCTGCCACGGGATCAACATTCTCATCAAAAGGAGCAATGTCAACTAAGTGCAATAGAACACCAGTACGTTGCAAATGTCTTAAAAAGCGATGACCTAAACCAGCACCCTCTGCAGCGCCTTCAATCAAGCCTGGAATATCCGCAATAACAAAACTGCGCTCAGCTCCAACACGGACTACACCCAAGTTTGGATGCAAAGTAGTAAACGGGTAGTCAGCAATTTTAGGGCGTGCATTTGAAACGGCAGTAATTAAAGTAGATTTACCAGCATTAGGCATGCCAAGTAATCCAACATCAGCCAATACTTTTAATTCAAGCTTGAGCTTATGGCGCTCGCCATCTTTACCATTCGTCTTTTGACGTGGCGCACGATTGGTGCTACTTTTAAAGTGGATATTTCCCCATCCACCTACCCCACCTTGGGCCAAGCATATGCGTTCACCGTGGGTTGTTAAATCTGCAATAGGCTCACCGGTATCGTAATCGGCGATGATGGTTCCAACAGGCATACGCAATTCGATATCGTCACCTGCACGACCATAGCAGTCCGCACCACGTCCAGGCTCACCATTTTTTGCAGTGTGCGTTTTAGCATACCGATAATCAATTAGCGTGTTGATGTTGCGATCAGCTACAGCGTATACGCTGCCACCGCGACCGCCATCACCGCCATCAGGGCCGCCAAATTCAATGAACTTTTCGCGGCGCATAGAGGCGCTCCCGGCGCCACCTTGGCCAGCTATAACTTCAATACGAGCTTCGTCTATAAATTTCATGAATAAAAAAGGCCTCGCGCTAGCGAGGCCTGTTCCTAAGAGTTAAATTCGGAAAAAATCTGAATCAAACGTGTCTCAGTCAGGCGCCTTATGGGCGGGGTAGAACTGAAACCTGGGCCTTCTTCAAAGCACCCTTAACGCCGAATTCCACTTGTCCGTCAATCAGAGCAAACAAAGTGTGATCCTTGCCAATGCCAACGTTGATACCAGGGTGAACCTTTGTACCGCGTTGACGAATGATGATGCTGCCAGCATTGATCTGCTCGCCGCCAAATACCTTAACGCCTAAGCGTTTCGATTCCGAGTCGCGGCCATTTCGTGTCGAGCCGCCGCCTTTTTTCTGTGCCATATATTTCTCCTGCTATATCCCGTTAGCCTGAATTAGGCTTTGATCGTGTTAATCAGAATTTCTGTGTAATTCTGACGATGGCCTTGGTGCTTTTGATAATGCTTGCGACGGCGCATCTTAAAGATTGTCACTTTATCGTGACGTCCCTGGGAGATGACAGTGGCTATCACAGCTGCACCATTAACCAATGGCTCACCCAATTTGAGTGAAGCGCCTTCGCCTACGGCGAGGACTTGGTCAAGTGTGATTTCGCTGCCGATTTCCGCTGGTATCGGTTCTATTTTCAATTTTTCACCAGCAGCAACTTTATACTGTTTGCCACCGGTTTTTATGACCGCGTACATGGTGTGAAACCTCAATTTAAGTCTACATATAAGCTTATCCACCGTGGATAAGCTAAGCCCATTATTATATCTTGCATGACTGACGCTGTCAAAAACAATGAGTTAAGCCAAATTTTGGCCCCAATATCCTTAGATTTCAAGGCCTTAGACGAGGTTATTCGCCTTCGCCTGGCATCAAAAGTTGCCTTAATTGACCAAATCTCCACTTATATTGTCCAGGCAGGCGGAAAACGGGTCAGACCCGCCCTCTTACTCTTGGTGGCTAAGGCTCTGGCCAATAACAGGGAATCCCCTCATGCTCTAGAGCTAGCTGCCGTAGTGGAGTTTATACACACAGCCACCCTATTGCATGATGATGTGGTTGATGAATCCACCCTTAGAAGAGGTC
Organism: uncultured beta proteobacterium; assembly: GCA_903846025.1. Taxonomy (GTDB): domain Bacteria; phylum Pseudomonadota; class Gammaproteobacteria; order Burkholderiales; family Burkholderiaceae; genus Polynucleobacter. The sequence goes on from CAIMZP010000090.1 coordinate 13,379, forward strand.
GAGAAACGGCAAATGCTGCTTTTGGTAATGCTGCCAGTGTTTTAGTGGGTGATTTTTTATATTCCCGCGCTTTTCAAATGATGATTGCCCCAAATGACTTACGGGTGATGCAGATTTTGTCAGATGCCACTAATACGATTGCAGAGGGAGAAGTTCTTCAGCTTCTAAATATGAATGATCCAGATGTAGATGAAGCAAGCTACCTACAGGTCATTCGCTATAAAACAGCTAAGCTATTTGAAGCTTCTACTGAGCTCGGCGCGATTTTGGCAAATGCTGGCGATGAAATGCGAGAACAAGCCGCTGCTTTTGGTCGGCACATTGGAACCGCTTTCCAGCTAATGGATGATTTACTTGATTACACTGCTGATGCCGCTCAAATGGGTAAAAATGCTGGGGATGACTTACGCGAAGGCAAGCCCACTTTACCCCTTATCTATCTCTTAGAAAATGGTAGCCCAGAAGAGCGCCTCATGGTGCGAGCGGCCATCGAACAAAATCAAGATTTACCTGAAGATGTTTTTGCTCAGATTCTTAAGGCCGTACAAAATTCCGGCGCACTGGATTACACACAAACAGCAGCCAAGAGAGAGATTGATTTAGCTCTAGCCTGTATTCAAAACTTTCCACATAACGAAGCGACGTCTGCTTTACATGCCTTGTGTAACTACTCGCTTGCAAGGCAGGCCTAAAGATTGCTACAGTAATCCCTGCGGAATGTAGCGCAGCCTGGTAGCGCACCTCGTTCGGGACGAGGGGGTCGGAGGTTCGAATCCTCTCATTCCGACCATTTGCAGCCAAAATTTCATGCCCCTGTAAGATGTTGTTTACTTAAAAATTTAATATCGGGAGACTGCATCATGACTCAGTGGGTCCAATTTCAGCATCAAGGCAAGAGTGGCTTAGGGCAAGTTCAAGGCAACCAAATTGCAGTTTATTCTGGAGATCTATTTAGCAACCCTCAAGCTACTGAAGAAAAAATCAATTTAGCGGATGTCACCATCGACATCCCTTGTAGCCCATCGAAGATGGTTGCGATGGTTGATAACTTTCATGCGCTGGTGACTAAATTAGGGCATGCCGTTCCTGCAGAACCCCTGTATTTCCTTAAAGGAAATAATTCCTTCTTGGCGGCCAATCAAGTTATTCGCACTCCAAAGTCCTACACAGGAAAAGTAGTTTATGAAGGTGAATTAGGCATTGTGATCGGCAAGCACTGTCATGAAGCGGATGAGACAGAAGCAGCGTCTGCCATTTTTGGCTTTACCTGCATTAACGATGTTACCGCTATTGAAATTCTCAATCGAGACCCTGGCTATGCCCAGTGGACTCGCTCAAAGAGCTTTAATACCTTTGGCGCATTTGGCCCCTATATCGCTACTGATATCGATCCCAGTCAATTAACGATCAAAACTATATTAAATGAGCAGGAGCGTCAAAACTATCCTGTAGCAGACATGATTTTTCCACCTGCCAAGCTCGTGAGTTTAATTTCTCGAGATATTCCGCTTGAGCCTGGCGACATCATCGCCTGCGGCACATCTATCGGCGTTGGCTCCATGAAACCCGGCAGTACTGTCAGCATCATTATTGAGGGTGTTGGACGACTAGATAATCGATTTGAATAAATCACTGGGGTAACGAAGTTCTAAAACAAACCCCTTTGTTCTGAAAAGACATAAAGGGGTTTGTAGTTTCTACTCTTCCATGCTTTTAGTAGCCTGATACCGATGGTAATGCTAGGCTACCTTTACAAGACTTGACGTTTTCATCAAGATACTTGGTTAATGCAAAAACTGTGCTCAGACAAGGGGTCGGGGTTTGAGTAATTTTCCCCAACTCAATCACAGATCCCAATAGGGCATCAATTTCTAAGCTACGGCCCGCTTCTAAATCTTGCAACATGGAAGTCTTGTGCTTACCAACCTTCTCAGCACCAGCAATACGACGTTCAATATCTACACGGAAAGTAACGCCTAACTTTTCGGCAATAGTTTGTGCCTCAGCCATCATATTGCGCGCTAACTCTCTAGTTAATGGATATTGACAGATACCTTCTAATGTTCCATGAGTCAGGGAACTGATTGGATTGAAGGTCATATTGCCCCACAACTTCAGCCAAATTTCCGATCGGATGTCTTCTAAAATCGGTGACTTGAAACCAGCAGCATTCATCATTTCAGACAACTTCTGAATGCGCTCTGTAGTTTTGCCATCCAACTCACCCAATGGAAAACGATTACCTTCCACGTGGCGAATGACTCCAGGCGCCTGAGTAAAAGTGGCTGGATAAACAACGCAGCCCACAATATTGGCTGGATTAATCGTCTTCTTAGCAACACCTCCAGCATCTACCGTCTCAACAGAATGATCCGAATACTCACCGCCAAGCTTTTGAAAGTACCACCAAGGGATTCCGTTTTGCATCGGTATCAAAATAGTTTCAGGGCCCATGATGGCTGCTAGATCATCAATAATGGGCTCTACTTGGTGCGCTTTTACTGCCAAAATGACTACATCAGGTGTTTCAGCGTCGGTAATTTTTTCCACTGCTTTTACCTGTGCCGCTAAAGGCTCGGGCTGGTCATTCATAATTAAGGCAAGACCACGCTCTTTAATAGCTGCAAGGGTAGCACCACGGGCGACAACAGTAACCTCATTGCCCGCTCGTGCCAACATGACTGCAAGGTAGCCGCCGATAGCGCCACCCCCACCAATCACACAGATTTTCATAGGAACTCCATAAGAATAAAAAATTTTGAATTAGTGTCATATTAGTTGAGATTATTTTGCGGTGCAACAAAATAATCCCCTCTGTTTTTTAGCTATTGAGATTTATTTGAAGAAATTTCAATAGTGAGCTTGTTACAAAGCCTCCTAAAGCACCCTTCAAATCAATCTAGGCAGTAAAAACCAGGTTTGCGACAATGGCGAAGAGAGGCAATGCGCCAAGCCAATAAGAGTCAATTTAGAATACAGAGGTCTGACATAATTCAAGGCGTGAATACACCAGCAGAGAATCCTAGCGCAGACTTGGCATACCAAAAATCTATCTTAGGTTCCGTATCTCGCACCTTCGCCCTTACCATTCCCCTCTTGCCTCCTCAAATTGAGAAAGTAATTGGCAATACTTATTTACTGTGTCGCATTGTCGATACGATTGAAGATGCCCCAGAATTAACTCCTAATGACAAGCGCCATCTATCGAGCTTATTTTTAGATGCCGTCTTAGGTAAAATTCCAGTGGAGTTATTTGTCGCCCCCTGTTTAAAATTCTTAAAATCCTACTCAAATCAAGATGAGCTCGATTTAATTGCCCATACACCTACGATTTTACGAATTCTCCATACTTGCCCCGAGATTGACCGGGTTGCAGTTAGTCGCTGTATTTCAATCATGTCCGAGGGCATGTCCTACTTTCATGGCAAGCAAACACCACAAGGTTTAAAAGATTTAGCTGAATTTGAGAATTACTGTTACGTAGTTGCAGGAGTAGTTGGTGAGCTATTGACGTCTATTTTTGGAGTGTATTCACCGCTTTTTGCAAAACAGATTCAAGGTCATGAAAATCTCTCTATTGCCTTTGGTCAGGCCCTACAGATGACTAATATCTTGAAAGATTCACCTGAAGATCGTGTCCGGGGTGTTTCATGGAAGCCAGCTCACATTTCTGAAGTGGAGTTACTCAAGATCGCTTATCAAAAACTGACGGACTCTTTAAGCTATATTTTGCTAGTCCCAAAATCAGAAACTGGCATTCGGCGCTTTTGCTTCTTGGCCTTTGGATTGGCCGTCATGACGCTCAGTAAGCTGACTAGTAAAAAACAATTGTTAAGCAAAAAAGAATCGAAGCTCAGCAGAAAGACTGTAATGTTGTTCTATGGATTTACTAAATTTGCGGCAACAAGCGACTTGCTAATAAAATTATTTTTTTATTTATCGTCTACCCATTTAAGAAGATTAAGAAAACCTTCTACAAATAATCTCTAAAGCACGCCTTCGTGCTTTAGAAGCCAAACTTTGATTTGCCGAAATAGCCCAGGAGCATTTTCCTGCATAAATCCACCAATTCCTTGAGAAGAGACTACGCGGTGGCAAGGAGTAATTAAGGGATAAGGGTTGGCTCCACAAGCAGTACCGACTGCACGTGCCCCACTTTTAATGAGGCGCGCAATTTCCCCATAGGTTTTTGTAGATCCAACTGCAATAGTTTCAGTGCTTCTCCATACCTTTTGCTGATGAATGGTGCCCACCGGCTTTAGTGGAAGATCAAAAGCATGGGCGGGATTCTTAAAATAGAGTGCGCATTGCTTAGAAACCTCCTGTGCCAGCGCATTCTGAGGCGAGGCGAGCGGAGTATTCGGGGGCAAGTAATCAATTTTTGAGAGCATCAAACTACCATCAACCACTTCGGTACCTATCCCAAGTCGCCCAAAAGGGGCTTCGATTACGCAGTAATGCTCTGTTTGAGGCATTTTACTCAGATGCAAAAGATTCATACGTACGATTCTTACACAATTAGAAGAGTAAAAATGGAGCTATTTGCCCCATGTCTATAGCTAGTAAAACAGCACTTTGCTATATTGATTCATCTTTATTTTTTGCAGGCTTACTTCATGGACACTTTTTTTGACGACTGGCCCTTTTATGGGCAGGTTGCTCTAGTCCTATTTTTGCTGGCCCTTTCTGGCTTTTTCTCAATGGCCGAAACCAGCATGTTGTCATCCAATCGCCATCGTTTGCGTGCGATGGCCAATGGTGGCAACGCAGGCGCAGCGCTTGCAGAAAGGCTCTTAAAGCGCATTGATTCGTTGCTATCTGTTCTGTTGATATCCAACAACTTAATTAATACCGTCTTGCCAATCTTAGTTACTGGTATTGCCTTGCATATTTTTGGCGATAGCGGACTCGTGCTTTCACTTGCCACTTTAGTAGTTGCTTTACTCATTATTATTTTTAGTGAAATTACTCCAAAGGTCATTGGCGCAGCTTTCCCAGAGAAAATTGCTGCTAACGTGAGCTGGTTCATTCTGCCACTTACTTTTATTCTCAAGCCATTACTGTGGTTTATTAATAGTTTTGTATCTGGGCTAATGAAAGCATCTGGGCTAGAGGCATCGAAGGAAAATCGGGCCATGAGCAAAGAAGAGTTACGCAGCCTAGTGCTTGAGTCAAACCGCTTTGTTTCAACTCATCATCGTAATATTTTGCTCAATTTGTTTAACCTTGAGAATATTTTGGTTGATGATGTGATGACTCCAAGATCCAAGATTGAAGTTCTCGATCTTTCTAGGCCAATTGATGAGGTCATTCAGCAATTGGAGACCTGTTATCACAATAAACTACCCGTTCGTGACAGCGGTTCAGAACGGATCATCGGTATTCTGTCGGTTAAAAAGACCCTTACTTTACTTGGCAATCCCGAACTAAACCATCAGGACTTTAGATCGCTGGTAAGCGAACCCTATTTTATTCCTAGCGGCACACCTGTCTTGCAGCAGATGCAGTTCTTTCAAGATAATCAACAGCGCTTAAGTCTAGTAGTAAATGAATATGGGGAAGTGCTGGGTTTAGTTACATTTGAAGATATTGTTGAGGAATTAATTGGCGAGTTCACCACCTCATTTTCAAATTTATCCAATGATCCGCGTTGGTTACCCGATGGCACCTATTTAGCGACCGGCGGAACTTCATTGCGCGATTTGAATCGTTTACTAAACTTAGATCTCCCATTGGATGGACCACGAACCCTGAACGGCCTGATTCTTGACAAATTGGAGGCTATTCCGGATCACGATGTCAGCGTTCGGATTGCTGGTGTTGTGATGGAAATTATGCATTTTGATGATCAGGGCATAAAGACCGTCAAACTATATCAACCCGCCAGTGAGCTGAAGCGGTCTTAACCAGCACGGATAATGATAGTTAGCATAGTCGCCATTTTGTATCTACCTATATTTATAGCCTAGGGTAAATTATTTAATGGGGTCGCAGGAATTAATCTTTTTGATACAAGCCGCCCTTATAGCCAGTTTAATTTACTTAGCTTATGTCGACTTGAGGAGCTTTCGACTACCAAACCTCATAACATTACCTATTATCTTGACTGGTATTGGGTTTAATTGCTTCTCGGATCTGCGCTTTACCGATCCTTGGTCAGCACTATTAGGCGCCTTTTTTGGCTATTCATTTTTGTGGCTTGTAAATTTAATCTACCGCGCCGTTAAAAATCACAATGGAATTGGCATGGGGGACGCTAAACTGCTAGCCGGTTTAGGAGCTTGGCTTGGTTGCAATAGCCTTCCCGGCATTCTTTTATTTGCCTCAGTTGCCGGACTAATAGGCGGCATGATATGGCTTAAGTGGAATAAACAAAACCGCCAAAAAGCTTTTCCATTTGGCCCATTTTTAGCCATTGCTGGCATTATTGCAGTGTTATGGCCTCAACTCGTTTACCCCATCCTGCCAATCAGTCCGATTTAAGCTCCTTAAAGGGCCATATTCCTTTGATTGGCTTAACTGGGGGCATCGGGTCCGGAAAAACCGCTGTAAGTAATTTACTTGCCGAATTGGGGGCGGGGATAATTGATACAGATCTTATTGCCCATCAAATTACCGCCACCAATGGCAAGGCTATTGCTGCAATTGAGAAGCTATTTGGTCCCGAGTTTATAGATTCAGATGGTGCCCTTAATAGAAGTATGATGCGTGCTTTTGTCTTTAAAAAGCCCGAGGCTAGGGGGCTTTTAGAACAAATAACCCATCCTTTAATTAAAGAAGAAACTGTTAGGCAGGCCTTGGCTTTAGCCAAGACTCACATTCCTTATCTGGTCTTTGTAGTGCCACTACTACTTGAATCAGGTACGTGGCAAAAACTAATGGACTATCTCGTAGTAGTGGATTGCCCAATAGAAACCCAAATTGAGCGGGTGATGCACCGCAATCAGCTCAGCAGATTAGAGGTGGAAAGCATTCTGCAAGCACAAGCAACCCGAGAGGATCGTTTGGCAATAGCCAATACGGTTATTGAGAATGGGGGTTATTTAGATCAATTAAGGCCCCAAGTTCTCCAGTTGCACCAAAAACTTCTAAAGATTAATAAAGATCTCCACAGTTCGTCATAGAATATAGCCTTGTGATTGTCTACGAATACCCCTTCAACGAATTAGTACGAAGCATGCTTCGGCTGGAGTATTTGTTCGCCCGGTTTAACCACTTTGTGAGATCTGATGATCCAGAACTCCACCACAATGCGATTGCAATCCTATTTGATCTAGGCGACATTGGTTCAAGGGGGGATATTAAATCCCTATTACTCAAAGAGTTTGAGCGCCAAAAATATGCCTTAAATGGTTTGAAGACATCGCAAAAAGTTGATCAAGAGGCGCTGACTCAAACTCTATCCCAAATCGATAAAGCTGCAATCAATATTAATCAATGTGTAGGGAAGCCCAACTCTATCATTACCGAAAATGAGTGGCTCAATGCCATTCGTACACGCTTAAATATTCCTGGTGGAACAAGTCCAATTGACTTACCTAGCTATCATGCCTGGAAAAATAGTCCCACCACTCAGCGCAGAGAGTTGTTGGAAAAATATATTGCACCACTCTTGCCTTGGCATGAAGCTTGTCAAATATTCTTACGTTTACTACGCCAGTCTGGTGAGGCAAAAGAAGTGGTTGCACAACAAGGTGCATTTCAGCAGGCGCCCTCTGGAAAGGTATATCAGTTAATGCGTATTGCAGTTGAAGATGATTCACTCTTCGCAGAAATTAGCGCCAATAAATATTTACTATCGATCCGCTTCTTGAGGTCTGATCGCGATAGAAAGCCTCAGGTTATTCAGGAGGATATTCCATTCAGACTCACACTCTGCCAGCTCTAAGCTAATAGCTCTTTCAGCTTATTGAGCATAGGCCAAGCCGCTGGCAATAGCGGCTCGACACTTGGGCCTTCATTCGAAATCATTTGCCAAGATAACTGCTGACCTTCACACCCAGTCGGGGCTCCGCTCCAGTGACGAATCACGCTTACATGAAGGCGTACATAAGCATGAGGATAATCATGCTCAATCACAGTAAGTTCTTGACTCGACTCAATTTCGATTCCTAATTCTTCTCGTAACTCCCTCTTTAATGCAGCAAAAACCGTTTCCCCTCGCTCAACCTTCCCGCCTGGAACTTCCCAGTAACCAGCATAAGGCTTACCTTCTGGGCGTTGCCCTAGAAGATAGCGCCCCTCAGAATCCAGCAGGATTCCAGCAGCCACTTCTGTTATGGGGCGATTTTTTTCATTCATCGAAATATTAAATACAGGTATCCGTAATTTGTTGGTTATTTCAGTTAGCTCATCTGCAACAAAGGCTTTAATTTAGCTTTAATTTGATTTAGATCTGATGTATCGATTTTGGCTTTGAATTTTGCCTTGCGCGCCTTCCAATCCAGCGACTTAATCTGATCGGCCAACACTGCTGTAAGCACTCCGTCAACTATGGTTGCAACTTCGAATGGGTACCCTTTAAGCTGAGTGGTCATTGGGCAACAAAGTATCAAACTGGACTTGCTGTTGTAAATTTTGGGACTCAATACAACAGCTGGACGATGTCCAGCTTGCTCATGCCCTGCTTGTGGGTCGAATTCCAGCCACACTATATCGCCTGAATCAGGTACGTAGGGTGCCTTGGCCACTAAAGCATCTCCATACCAATAGGTTGGCCATATTTGATTTCAGCATGACAATTTTCAGGGGTGATGCCATTAACTAGACTGTCCAGAGAGTACTCTTTCGGGATCATTGGTTCAATAATCAATTTCCCTTTTAACACTTGAATACTAACCTCTTGATCTAGGCTAAGGTGCGCCAATTGCATCAAACTGGCACTTAACCGCAGAGCTGGGCTGTTGCCCCATTTTTTAATAGTTGCTTGCATGACATTCCCTTAATATGTATCTACAATGTATACACATATTAGGGGAATGTCAATAGCCCGCTTAAAATGCGGGCCTAACTATCAATAACAATTTATGGATACCCATAAATACCTAGGCGCGCGAACCTGCCCAATGTTTAGCAAACTGCCAAGCAACACGGCCAGAACGAGAGCCTCGCTCCAAAGCCCAGACGAGCGCCTCCGCTCTGGCAGCTTCAATTTGCGCATCGCTCAAACCAAAATGACGCAACCAATGGGCAATGATGATTAAATATTCATCTTGCTTTGGTGGGTAGAAAGAAAGCCAAAGCCCAAAACGCTCAGAAAGAGAAATTTTTTCTTCCACCACTTCGCCTGGATGAATTTCCCCATCATCACTATGCATATAGCCTTCGTTGTCCTTCATATGCTCAGGCAACAGATGGCGGCGATTTGATGTTGCATAAATCAAGATGTTATCTACCTGCGCAGACACTGAACCATCTAGGGCCGATTTCATCGCTTTATAGCCAGATTCGCCTTCTTCAAAAGAAAGATCGTCGCAAAAGATAATAAAGCGCTCTGGTCGTTCGGCCAATAATTCTGTGATGTCAGCCAAATCGGCTAAATGCTCTTTTTCTACCTCGACTAAACGCAAACCCTGACTTGCAAATTCATGAAGGCTCGCTTTAATTAAGGATGACTTACCAGTCCCTCTAGCGCCAGTGAGCAAAATATTATTTGCTGGTTTTTTCTCAATAAAATGTTTGGTATTGTCACGAATTGCATCCCGCTGTCGATCAATATTTTTTAAATCTTCGAAGCTAATATCAGATACATGTTTAACTGCTTGCAAAAAACCAATGCTTCCAAAAATACTATCTCGGCGTCTCCACCTAAATGCGGTACTCAACTCCCATTGCTCTGGAGTCAGTGGTTTTGGTAAGAAGGTGTCTAGATGGCTAAGTAGTTGTTCTAATTTTTCATTCATGTTATTTACTTTCTATGAGCGGTAATCAGCATTAATGGAAACATACTCATGAGATAAGTCACATGTCCACATCGTCTGCTGGGCTACGCCACGCCCTAAGTCAATCTTCACCGTAATTTCTTGGGCCTGCATCACCCGTTGGCCATCTGCCTCCTGATAATCGGGATTACGGCCGCCATCCTTAGCAACCCAGACATCACCAAGCCACATCTGCACGCCACTCACATCCAAATCAGGAATTCCTGCATAACCAATGGCCGCCAAAATTCGACCTAAATTAGGGTCGCTAGCAAAAAAAGCGGTTTTGACTAAAGGTGAGTGAGCGACTGCTTCAGCTACCAAACGGCACTCTACCTCTGTCTTGCCGCCGAGGACTTCAATAGTGATAAATTTAGTAGCGCCTTCACCGTCACGAACAATCATTTGCGCCAGCTTTCTAGCCAAGGCAATTAAAGCATCTCGAACTATCCCGTAAATAGGATCTGAAATAGACTTTATCTGCGTAGCAGACTGCCCAGTGGCCATAATAATGAACGAATCATTTGTCGAGGTATCTCCATCGATGGTGATGGCATTAAAGGATTGATCAGCCACTTCACGCGTCAAGTTACCCAATAAACCAGCTGCAAAACCAACATCAGTTGCAATAAACCCCAACATGGTTGCCATATTGGGATGAATCATCCCTGCACCTTTGCAAATACCGGTAAGCGTGACTATGCCAGCAGGTGTTTGAACAGTCATTGATGCTGCTTTGGGTTGGGTATCAGTGGTCATGATCGCCTCTGCAGCATCAAACCAGTGGTCCTCATTCAGATTGGCTACTGCCACTGGTAAAGCAGCAATGATTTTTCCAATCGGTAATGGCTCTAAAATTACACCAGTAGAGAATGGCAGAATTTGCTCTGGATTGAGCTCCAAATCTTTAGCTAAAGCTACGCAGGTTTTTAAGGCATGTTTCATGCCCTCTGCGCCAGTACCCGCATTGGCATTTCCCGTATTCACTACTAACGCTCGAATTTCACCTTTACTGCCATCCCCAGCTAAATGCTCGCGACAAAGCTGGACTGGAGCAGCGCAGAAACGGTTCAAAGTAAATACGCCGGCTACTTGAGATCCAGGTGCTAAGGTCATCACCAGTAGATCTTTGCGATTAGGTTTTTTAATGCCGGCTTGGGCGATACCCATCTGAAAGCCTTTTACAGGAATCAGCTGGTCTTTTTGGGGGAGCGGTAGGTTAACTGTCATGATCAGATGATTGTAGATGAGGCTTCATCAGCAAGCGTTACCGATAAACAGTAACGCTTGCTAATTTCGTAATGCAGCCAAACTTAGGCTTGAACAGGTAATTCTCTAATGCGCTTTCCAGTAGCTGCGGCAATGGCATTAACTAGCGCTGGCGCTACTAAAGGCACGCCAGCCTCCCCTAAACCGCCTGGCTTTTCTTGACTAGGAATTAAATGTACCTCGACCACAGGAATCTGATTTTGGCGCAAGCTTGGATAGTTATTAAAGTTATTTTGTTGCACTTGACCGTTTTTAATAGTGATTTCATTGCTTAAAGCAGCGCCTAAACCATAAATTATGCCGCCAGTTAATTGCGCTCTGGCCTGATCTGGGTGAATGGTTATTCCACAGTCAGCGACAAAGGTTACTTTTTTAACTGTGGTGCTTGGAACAGATGTATCTAGTTCAACAATACATGCGGTGTAAGTGTCGTAACACTCCATTTGTGCAACACCAAACTTTTTACTGCCTGCTCTGTAACCAGATTTCTTAACAGCTAATTTTAAAACTGCTTCCGCTCTGGGCTGCTTCTTTAGAGCAGCTAGGCGATACTCCACTGGATCCTTTCCTGCAGCCTTAGCTGCCTCATCCATAAAACTCTCTAAAGCAAATGCATTAAGGGAATTGCTGACTGAACGCCAGTAACCCACTCGCACCCCCACCTCTTCTATAACATTGGCTATCTCCAAATTGGGGATGTCATAAGTTAAATTATTGGAGCCCTCGACCATAAAGGGATCAACGCCATCCTTTACAAACCCAGGAAAAGCCCGAGTAGTGATTGACTGAGACACCATTTTTGCTTTCATGGCATTTAATTGGCCATTAGCCCCCAAAACTGCATCAATATGATGAATGCTCATAGGGCGATAAAAATCGTGAGTGATGTCGTCTTCTTTTGTCCAAAGCATTTTCACGGGCATACCAGCAGCACGTGAAATTTCAGCAGCCTGACGAATGAAGTCTACTTCCAATCTTCGGCCAAATCCACCTCCTAAGAAGGTTGTTTCTATCGTGACATCCTCTGGCTTGACTCCAGCTGCAGCGGCAGCAACAGCCTGTCCACCTTGTTGAAATTGAATTGGCCCAATGATTCGGCATTTACCATTCGCTACATCAGCAGAGCAATTTACAGGCTCCATAGTCGAGTGAGCCAAGTAAGGGAGAAAATATTGAGCGCTAATTACTTTACCGCTAGAAATAACCTGGTTAGCATCGCCTACCGATTTGATGATGGCGCCTTTTTTTGATAATCCGGCCTCTAGCTGTGAGCGTACAAGTTGATTGGACAACATGGCATTGGAGCCTTCATTCCACGTGATCTTGAGGGCATCCCTGCCCTTACGAGCAATATAAAAATCTTTAGCTAGTACCGCGACTCCATCTGAAATTTGGACGACCTTAATAACCCCGGGTATTTTTAACGCAGCCGAGCTATCAACAGAACTTGGTGTGCCACCGATGACAGGGCATTGCGCTAAAGAGGCGATGGCCATTCCTGGAATCTTAACGTCAACTCCATAAACCGCTTTGCCAGTAATTTTTGCGGGCGTATCCAAGCGTTTCATGGATTCTTTGCCAATAACCATGTAGTCAGCTGGAGACTTCAGGGCTGGTTTTTCTGGTAGCGGCAATTTAGACGCATCCATAGCCAACTCACCATAAGTAGCTGACTTACCGCCTGCATGCGTTACCTTGCCATTCATTGCTTTGCATTGATCAACTGAAACATTCCATCGAGCAGCAGCAGCCTGAACCAAAACTGCGCGAGTGGCCGCACCAGCTGTTCGTAATTTATCAAAACCTTCCCGCACAGAGGAAGATCCACCGGTAATTTGACCGCCCAACATAGCGTTGACATAGACAGGGGCCACACCAGCTATTTCAACTTTGATCATTGAAAGAGGGATATTTAATTCCTCAGCAAGTAATGCGGGCAAAGATGTATAAACGTCTTGTCCCATTTCCGAACGAGCACATATGAGGGTAATTTGATTTTCTGGTGTAATCCTAATCCAAGCATTGGCCAATGCTGGTTGGTTAGCTTCAGTGGTTACAGCCCCACTTGAGAGTGGGATGTACATACCCACTACAAATGCGCCCGATAGTGCGGCACTTTTTTGAATAAACTGACGACGCCCGGCACTTTTTAACGAATTATTTTTCATATTTTCCCTTATGCCAATTTATCTGCAGCACGTTTAACGGCTTTTTCAATACGGGAATAGGTTCCACAGCGACAAATATTCCCACTCATCGCATTCTTAATATCACCTGAGTTCGGGTGCTTCTTTTTGGTTAGCAAGTCGGCGGCTGACATCATCTGCCCTGGCTGACAATAGCCACACTGAGGAACATCAAATTCAAGCCAAGCCTCATGTAATGCATGCCCTATTTTTTCAGACAAGCCCTCAAGAGTCGTTATTTTTTTACCCTGGACTCCTGACACGGGAGTAGCACACGAGCGAATTGCACTGCCATCAAGATGAACGGTACATGCCCCACAAAGTCCGGCACCACAACCATATTTAGGACTCATTACTTCCATATGATCTCGCAAGACCCACAAAACCGGAGTTTCTGGATCGCCCTCGAAATGAACATCTTTGCCATTGAGATTAAAAGAAATAGTCATACTGCTCCTTTAGGAAATTGAAGTGTCATGCCAGCAAAAATTGGTGATTACTTTCATCTGCTAGAGCTTACACCTTATAAGAAAAAAGGCTCAGTTGAAATCAATCTGAGCCTTTTAATAAATGCCATGCGTCTAAAGTAGGTTTCTAACTTAAGGCGCCACAACAATTCTTATATTTTTTTCCGCTACCGCAAGTACATGGATCATTGCGTCCAATCTTTGGGCCTGAGCGAATAGGTGCTGGTGTAATTTCAATGGCAGCGCCACGATCGCCAGTTGATCCAGCAACCTCTAACTCAGGATCAGCATGCTGATACTGCACATCTGAAAGCTTGGCAATATCCTCATTCATTGACTCCGAAGCTTCATCCAACTCATCAGCACTGCGAATCTGTACCGTCATGATGTTTTTGACAACATCATTCTTAATCACATTCAGTAGCTCACCATAAAGCTCAAAAGCTTCACGGCGATACTCTTGCTTAGGATCCTTCTGTGCATAACCGCGCAAATGAATACCTTGGCGCAAATGATCTAAAGCGGCCAAATGCTCGCGCCAATGGCTATCTAGGCTGTATAACAAGACAGAGCGTTCAAAGCCAGCAAAAGAAGCTCGGCCAGAGAGCTCAACCTTAGCGTCGTAAGACTCTTTGGCTGACTCTAAAACACGATCCACAATCTGTGCATCATCTATTGAATCAGCGCCGTCGACCCAACCCTTCAAGTTAACTGACAGGCCCCAGTCGTTAGCAAGCACATTTTCGAGGCCAACCAAATCCCACTGCTCTTCCATTGATTCCAAGGGAATGTACAGAGCACAAATCCCACGCAAAACATCTTCACTCAAGTTCGCGATCAGATTGCCTACATCGCTACTTTCAAGCACCTCATTTCTCAATCGATAAGTTTCTTTACGCTGATCATTGGCAACATCGTCATACTCCAGCAACTGTTTACGAATATCAAAGTTACGGCCCTCTACCTTGCGCTGAGCTGATTCAATGGAACGCGTCACCATACCGGCTTCAATAGGCTCGCCATCAGGCATCTTCAGACGCTCCATAACAGCACGCAAACGGTCTCCAGCAAAAATGCGGAGCAGAGAATCATCTAAGGAAAGATAGAAACGTGATGAGCCAGGATCACCTTGGCGCCCAGCGCGACCACGCAATTGATTATCAATACGGCGACTTTCGTGGCGCTCAGTACCAATAATATGTAAACCGCCTGCAGCAAGAACCTGATCATGCAGACTTTGCCACTCATCTTGTAGAACTTTAATTTTCGCTGCTTTACCTGCCGCAGACACAGCAGCATCAGCCTCAATGAGAGAGGACTGTTTACCAACATTACCACCCAACACAATATCTGTTCCGCGACCAGCCATATTAGTGGCAATCGTTATCATCTTTGGTCTACCAGCCTGCGCAATAATCTCAGCCTCACGAGCATGCTGCTTGGCGTTTAAAACTTGGTGAGGCAGCTCACGCTTATCAAGCAAACCAGCGATTAGCTCTGAATTTTCAATTGACGTTGTGCCGACGAGAACAGGTTGGCCACGCTTATAGCAGTCGACAATATCCTTGATTACTGCATCGTAACGTTCACGAGAGGATTTATAGATTTGATCTTGGCGATCTTTTCTTTGGCTAATGCGATTGGGCGGCATCACAACCGTTTCAAGGTTATAAATTTCCTTGAACTCATATGCCTCAGTATCAGCAGTACCCGTCATACCAGCCAATTTTCCATACATGCGGAAGTAGTTCTGGAAGGTAATAGTGGCTAAGGTCTGATTCTCGTTTTGAATCTGCACGCCTTCTTTAGCTTCAACTGCCTGATGCAAGCCATCGGACCAGCGACGACCCTGCATCAAACGACCCGTGAATTCATCCACAATGATGACTTCATTATTTTGTACTACGTATTGTTGATCGCGGTGATACAAGGTATGTGCACGCAAAGCAGCATAAACGTGATGCATCAGGGTAATATTTTGTGGCGCATATAAAGAGTCGCCATCATTTAAAGCCTCCAACTCAACTAAGACTGTTTCAGCCTTGTCGTGTCCTTGCTCAGTTAAATAAACCTGTTGGGACTTTTCATCAACCCAGTAGTCGCCCGGCTTCTCAACGCCAGTACCATCTGATTTTTCTTCACCAATTTGGCGCTCCAGATAAGACGGCAACGCATTGATTTTGATATACAGATCAGTATGATCCTCTGCCTGCCCTGAAATAATTAAGGGTGTCCGCGCCTCATCAATCAAAATCGAATCGACCTCGTCAACAATGGCGTAGGCTAAACCACGCTGAACCCGCTGACCCAAATCTTGAACCATGTTATCGCGCAGATAGTCAAAACCAAATTCGTTATTAGTTCCGTAGGTGATATCAGATGCATAAGCCTCGTGCTTAGTGGTGTGATCCATTTGCGACAGATTCACGCCCACCTTCATACCTAGGAAGTTATATAAGGTAGACATCCACTCCGCATCCCGCTGAGCTAAATAGTCATTGACAGTAACTACGTGCACACCGTTGCCGGTTAATGCATTTAAATAAACAGGGAGTGTTGCGGTTAAGGTTTTACCTTCACCTGTTCCCATTTCAGCAATTTTTCCTTGGTGGAGGGCGAATCCACCCATAATCTGAGCATCGAAATGACGCATCTTCATTACGCGGGAGCTGGCCTCACGAACAACTGCGAATGCTTCTGGGGCAATGTCGTCAAGCGCCTCTCCCGCAACCAATCGAGCCTTGAACTCAGCAGTTTTTGCTTGAAGTGCGGCATCATCCAAAGCTTGCAAGCTAGGCTCAAATGCGCCAACCTTAGCAACGACTTTGCGATACTGTTTTAAGAGGCGGTCGTTACGACTGCCGACCAGGGTTTTAAGAAGACCGATTACCATGGGATATTGAAGAAAATTAAGACCTTGAGTTTATCACTCGCAACCTCATTTTTTATGAACTTTGCTCCTAAGCCTCCTCGCAACAAACCCGCTCATGAGTGGTTAGATTACCTACGTGACTCTAGTGGTCTTGGGGGGATTCTGGCTAAGACCGAAGATCTAGCCAAGCTAAAGGTCAAACTAAAGGGTGCTTTAGCTGAGCTAGATTTGGATAATCTAGCACCTAAAATTGAAGCGGGTTGGCGATCTGGCAGTCAAAATGAGCTTTTCTTACTTGTAAGCAGCGCCAGTATTGCCAGTCGCTTACAGCAGATTTTACCTAGCTTAATCAATGAGTTATCAAAAAAAAGGGGTCATATGTGACTCCATTAAGGTGCGCATAAAGCCTGCGCCACCCACCTGGGAAGTGAAATCTAGACCAGATCAAAAAGCATCTGAAAGACCTCGTGGCTTTAATGAAGTTGCTAGGAGATCATGGCAAAACTTAGTGGATAAGCTAGCTCCAGAATCCGATCTGCGCAAAGCGGTCGAACGACTACTTCAGAATAAACCCAAGTAATTTGGGTTATAGAAATACTTTAGAAAAAGAGGGGCTGACTTTCTTGTGAATAGGCCGTAGGAGCCTTATTTTCTGAAAATACGCTAATTTCATAAGAACTTGGGTCTTCCAATAGCTTGCGCAAAAGCGCGTTATTTAAAGCATGTCCTGATTTTTCAGCAATATAAGCGCCAACAATGGGGTGCCCCACTAAATAAAGGTCACCAATTGCATCTAATATTTTGTGACGAACAAACTCATCTTCATAACGAAGTTCTTCGTTATTTAAAATCCGATGCTCATCCAAAACAATCGCATTATCTAAGCTTCCGCCTCGGGCTAAACCCATTTCCCTTAGGGTTTCAACTTCGTGCGCAAAACCAAAGGTGCGGGCACGACCAATTTCACTGCGATAGGCATGCTCTGCTAAATCTACGACAAAACGTTGCCCAGTCTTATCTACTGCGGGATGTTTAAAGTCGATCGTAAAGTCCAACTTGAAGCCGAAGAACGGTTCAAGACGTGCAAGTTTGTCACCTTCCCGCACTTCGATGGGTTTTTTAATGACCAGAAATTGACGGGGTGCATCTTGTTCCGCGATGCCCGCAGATTCAATTAAGAATAAGAATGATGCAGCACTACCATCCATGATGGGTACTTCTTCACCATCCAACTCAATGAATAGATTATCAAGCCCTAAACCTGCGCAGGCAGAAAGCAAATGCTCAACTGTGGAAATACGGATACCGTCTTTTTGGATAACCGAGGCTAGACGGGTGTCGCATACAGCCAAAGCCGTCGCTGGTATCAGCGATCGCTCTGGGGTATCAATGCGGACAAATATAATTCCTGAATTTACAGGCGCAGGCTTAATAGATAACGTGACCTTGCGACCTGAGTGCAAGCCAATTCCTACTGTTTTAATTGGAGTGGCAATCGTGCGCTGCTTCATCATGATGATTGTTCTAAATTCAGGAAAGAACTACTTAGAGTTGCTTCAAAACTGAAGCGGCACTACTTACCTCAAACTTGCCAGGCGCCTCAAGGTCTAAAGTTTTGACTACACCGTCTTCGACAATCATGGCATAACGCTGTGATCGAACACCTAAACCACGGGCAACCAAATCAAACTCCATGCCTAATTTTTTGGTGAACTCAGCACTACCATCGCCTAACATGCGTATTTTTTTACCAACCTTCAGATCACGTCCCCATGCGCCCATTACAAATGGATCATTCACGGAGATACACCAAATCTCATCCACACCTTTAGCTTTAAAAGCATCGAAGTGTTCTATAAATCCTGGGACATGCTGAGCGGAGCAAGTTGGCGTGAATGCACCAGGTAAAGCAAAAATGACAATTTTCTTGCCTGCAGTTAGTTTTTCCACCTCAAAAGCATTTGGTCCGATGGAGCAACCTTCGCTCGCTTCATCCAAAAATTCATAAAGAGTTGCGTTTGGTAATTTTTGTCCGACTGCAATCATAAA
This sequence comes from uncultured beta proteobacterium, assembly GCA_903846025.1. Classification (GTDB taxonomy): domain Bacteria; phylum Pseudomonadota; class Gammaproteobacteria; order Burkholderiales; family Burkholderiaceae; genus Polynucleobacter. Next base: position 32,142 of record CAIMZP010000090.1, read on the forward strand.
ATCTCCCAGTAAATAGTTGTAAGTAAGTATGCCAACGCTAGCGCGGGATTCGTCGTCCGGAGGGGCGCCGCGCTGGCATTTCGCAACTATCTATTGTATTGAGCAGTGGTTTAGTCTGCTTGCTTACGTAAAAAAGCAGGGATGTCGTAGTAATCAGCCCCTTTATCCAACATGGTTTTCGCCTGAGGAGAGCTATCAGCGCCTAATGTAGGAGCTGGTGTAGCTTCACGCGAACTACGGAAAACCCGTGGCAAATCATATTGGCTATAGTCAACACCAGAGGTACTCGGTTGGGCCGCCAAGGAAGGCATACTCCCGGAACCCTTTAAAGCCATCCCTGCACTGGTAACTAAAGCTGAATCTAAGCCTGCCTTGCTCATGGCAGCAGATGCGCTCGTTGGAGCAAAACTATTGAGATCAGCCATCGTTGGCATAGCGTCATGCGTACCCGTTGCTTGTCTCCAAACAACTTCTGGCTGGTGACTTTGACGTGCTTGGGGATTATTCAAGCCGGTTGCAACTACAGTTACACGCAATGCATCACCTAAACTTTCATCATATACAGTACCAAAAATCACTGTAGCATCATCAGCAGCATAGCCACGAATCGCAGCCATTACTTCGCGAGTCTCTGACAATTTCAATGAACGGCTGGCAGTAATATTAACTAATACACCGCGAGCACCTGACAGATCAACACCTTCGAGTAATGGCGATGCTACAGCTGCTTCAGCCGCTAAGCGTGCGCGATCCATGCCAGAAACGGTAGCCGTTCCCATCATGGCCTTACCTTGCTCGCCCATTACTGTCTTCACGTCCTCAAAGTCGACGTTAATTAAACCTTGTACGTTAATGATTTCAGCGATACCTGAAACTGCGTTATGCAAGACATCATCGGCGCATGCAAATGCTTTATCAAACTCAGCATCTTCACCCATCACCTCAAAAAGTTTTTCATTGAGCACCACAATTAATGAATCTACGTAAGACTCAAGTTCAGCCGCACCGTTCTCCGCAACCTTCAAACGCTTCACGCCCTCAAAATCAAATGGTTTGCTAATGACACCAACAGTCAAAATACCCATTTCTTTAGCTACCTGCGCAACGATTGGAGCTGCACCAGTTCCAGTACCACCACCCATACCAGCAGTAATGAAAACCATATGCGCACCTTGTAATGCATCCGCAATTCGAGCACGCGCTTCTTCTGCAGAGGCCGCACCGATTTCTGGTTTAGCACCAGCACCAAGTCCGCTAGAGCCTAGTTGCAGATTCACAGATGCATCAGAACGCTGTAACGCCCCAGCATCGGTGTTCATGCAAATAAACTCTACGCCATTTACTCCGCGTTTAATCATATGCTGGACAGCATTGCCACCAGCGCCACCGACCCCAACCACTTTAATGATGGTTTTCCCGGCTGTTTCTTGATCTAACATTTCAAATTCCATATACCCTCCTAGGTAATAAACGTACTACGTTGACGACGACGATAAAACTTAAAAATTTCCTGCAAACCATTCCTTCATCCGTGAGAGCACGCTCTGAAAAGTTCCAGACTGAGAAACACGGCGACCACGCAATAATTGCGCCTGGCCCTCCATTAGCAAACCAATGCTGGTAGCAAAACGGGGGCTGCGTAATACTTCATGCAAGTGCCCACGGTATTCAGGGGTACCGATACGTGCTGGCCGCAAGAAGACTTGCTCTGCCAACTCAACCATGCCAGGCATTAATGCGGTGCCACCAGTTAAAACAATTCCTGAAGAAACCATATCTTCGTATCCTGAGTCTCTTACAACACCCCGAACCAAAGTAAATAACTCTTCTACTCGCGGCTCAATCACGGCTGCTAAAGCTTGCTTTGACATAGGACGAGGCTCACGATCACCTACTCCTGGTACATCAATCATGGCTATTGGATCGGCCATATCTTGTCGTGCAATGCCGTGCTGGATCTTGAGGTCTTCGGCCTCAATAGTAGGGGTGCGCAATGCCATCGCGATGTCATTGGTAATTTGATCGCCTGCAATAGGAATAACTGCGGTGTGACGAATGGAGCCTTGGCAATAAATCGCAATATCTGTAGTTCCGCCACCAATATCTACCAGCACTACACCAAGCTCTTTTTCATCCTCGGTAAGTACGGCCAAACTCGAAGCTAAGGGCTGAAGAATGAGATCGTTTACTTCAAGGCCACAACGACGTACGCACTTCACAATATTTTGTGCAGCGCTAACCGCGCCAGTCACAATATGCACCTTCACTTCTAGACGTAAGCCACTCATACCAATAGGCTCACGCACATCTTCCTGACCATCGATAATGAATTCTTGAACCAGAATGTGTAGGATTTGTTGGTCTGTTGGGATGTTGATTGCTTTTGCTGTTTCAAGTACGCGCTCAACATCGCCAGAACTTACTTCTTTATCCCGAATGGCGACCATACCGCTTGAATTAAAGCTCACAATATGGTTACCAGCGATCCCAGTAAATACTTGAACGATTTGACGATCGGCCATTACTTCAGCCTCTTCCAGCGCCTTCTGAATGGATTGAACGGTTGCTTCAATATTAACAACCACACCCTTCTTAAGACCTTTAGATGCAGTTTGACCAACGCCAACTACATTAAATTGACCATCAGGCGCTAATTCAGCAACCAAGGCGACCACCTTAGAAGTTCCAATATCTAAACCTACCAATAAATCGCGATTGTCTTTACTCATTCTTATTCCTCATTGCTTTTGCATATTTTTTTTATCATCTACATCACTCTTCTTCACACTCGCAGAAGCAAGATGAACTGCAAAACCATTTGCATACCTTAGATCAATCGCATCTACACGACTTGGCCATTTCTCCTGAACCTGTGGCCAATACTTGAATAAACGAGCGACCCGATCCTCCGTTAGGGTTTTATCGGAACTCTCTTCATCACGACCAAACTCAACCTTCATACCATTTGAAAGCCTAACGTGCCATGCATAACGCTCAGATAGGGTTAAGCTTTTCACTTCAGAATCCCATGGCTTAAACCAAGTGTTTGCTTTTTCATAAAGACGTAATACCTCTTTACTGGCATCTTCTGGTCCATAAAAATCAATTAATGAAATGCCTTCCCCAGCTTCGGATGCACGACCAGAAAATAGTTCACCATGTGCATTTATCAATGTTTGACTATCTGCTCCACCCCAAGTTCCAAAAGGTTTTTGCTCTTCAATGCTCACGATCAAACCATTAGGCCAAACTCGACGAACATTTGCATGACGTACCCAAGGAAGGGACTCAAAGCCGCGCTTCACATCTTCTAATCGCACACTAAAAAAATTTCCTTGAACAGTTTCTAATACTTGCTGTTTTACAAGGGGCTTACTAATGTGGTGAAGAGTTTGTCCAGCAAGCGGCTCTACCAATACTTGGCGCAAGGTAAATACGGGTCGCTGACTGAGCCACACCAAAATACCAATGCAAACCATTACAGCAAAACACCGCATTAAAAAGCGACTGACCTTTTGCATTCGATCTGGATGGTTCCATAAAGGGGACATCATAAATACGAATGCCTCACCAACCCAATTTAAGAAAGCGCTCATAACATTCATGTGTTTACGCTCCCCGCACTAAGTAAGGTTTGGCTAAGTACCCATAGAACTAAATCTGCGTATTCAATGCCAGCTGCCTTTGCAGCCATCGGCACAAGTGAATGCGAGGTCATCCCAGGGGAGGTATTCATCTCTAAGAGGTAAGGCTTGCCAGTTTTTTGATCTAGCATCACATCAGCTCGACCCCAAGCCCTACAACCCAGAGCGCGGTAAGCTGCTAACGCTAATGCCTGTACAGCGATATTGACATCGTCTGAGAGACCCGTTGGACACAGATACTGAGTCTCATCAGAGAAGTATTTATTGTGGAAATCGTAATTGGCTTGTGGTGGAATAATTTTGATCACCGGTAATGCTTCGGCACTTTTTCCTTGTCCAACCAAAGGACAGGTTAATTCATCACCAATAATGCAAGTTTCTGCGATGACTTTTTTATCTAGGCCGGCCGCTAATTGATAAGCAGCAGGCAACTCATCAACTGACATTACTTTGGTTAAACCCAGAGAAGACCCTTCGTGCGCTGGTTTTACAATCAAAGGCAAGCCTAAATGTTGCGCAACCGCATTCCAATCACTGCTTGCGGTCAGCTCCTCGAAGTTGGGGGTAGACAAGCCATTGCTGAGCCATATTTGTTTTGTCGCAATCTTGTCAATACATAAAGCGGATGCTAATACACCGCTACCGGTATAGGGCACATTCAATAATTCAAGTAAACCCTGAATCGTCCCATCTTCACCATAGCGCCCATGCAAAGAAATAAAAATCCGATCGAATTTTTCTTGGGCCAATTCAGTTGGGCAACGTAAGCCAGGATCGAATGCATAAGCATCGACGCCTTTAGAAAGTAAAGCTTCTAATACGCCATTACCTGACATTAAGGAAATCTCACGCTCCCCGGATCTGCCGCCAAGTAAAACGCCTACCCTACCGATAGTTTTTATATCCAAATGCGCAAGATCACTTTTTACGCGCTCGCCCCAGGATTTTTCTATGGCATTTTGCTTAGACATGCTTTGTCTCCGCCAATGCATGAGATAAACCAGAGATTGAACCAGCGCCCATCGTGATCACCACATCGCCATCACGCAATAAACCTAATATTTTTTCAGGCATTTGGTTAATCGTTGCCACAAAAGCTACAGCCGAATGATCTAGGCTGGTCTTGGAATTCTTATCTTCAGCGATTACTGCTTTCATCAAGCTTTCGCCATCCGCCCCTGGAATTTTTGCCTCGCCGGCAGGATATACCTCCGTGAGCACCAGAGCATCAAAATTTCTTAAAACTTGTACAAACTCACCAAAGCAATCACGCGTTCTAGTGAAGCGGTGTGGCTGGAATGCTAGAACTAGCCGACGATTTGGATAAGCCCCACGCGCAGCCTCTAAAGTAGCGGCCATCTCCACAGGATGATGTCCATAGTCATCAACCAAAGTAAAGCTGCCACCCGCAGCTAAAGGAATTTCTCCATAGCGCTGAAAACGACGACCGACACCACCAAACTCAGACAAAGCCTTCACGATAGCTTCATCACTTACGCCTAATTCAGTAGCAATACCAATAGCCGCTAAGGCATTTCGTACATTGTGTAAACCAGGTAAATTTAACTGCACTTGCAACTGTCCCGGCTTATTCCCATGTCTTCTTACGGTGCGGCGATCTACCGTAAAGTGCATACGCGCGCCTACGGCCTTAATATTACTAGCACGAATATCAGCGTCTTCAGACAGGCCGTAACGCAAAATTGGCTGCGAAACAAAAGGAATAATGTCTTTTACGTTTGCATCATCAATACATAAAACGGCTACGCCATAAAATGGCATGCGTTGAATAAACTGCACAAAGGCCTGCTTTAATCTGGCCATATCATGCTGATAGGTGTCCATATGATCGGCATCAATATTGGTCACCACTTCCATGGCTGGAAA